>JABEUW010000147.1 GCA_013043945.1 Vulcanimicrobiota bacterium
ACGAACGACGAGTTCCTGGCGTCGGTCACCAAAGAGGCGCTCTCGATGTCCCGTGGTTACGAAGAGAATAACGGAAAGTACTAAGCGCGACACGGCGCAGATGCGGCTCAACCGCGCGCTCGCGCGCGCGGGAGTTGCGTCGCGTCGTGCCGCCGACGAACTGATCCTGGCCGGGCGCGTTAGCGTCAACGGACACATCGTTCGCGAACTCGGAAGCCTCGTTACTCCCGACGATCGTATTCTCTGCGATGGGAAGCCCGCAGTCGCGCAACGCTTTATCTACCTCGCCATGAACAAACCGGTCGGGGTGGTGACGACGCTCTCCGATCCCGAAGGGCGCCGCACGATCGTCGATCTTTTGCCGCGCGATCTCCCTCGCGTCGTTCCCGCAGGTCGCCTCGATTACGATACCTCGGGGCTCTTGCTGCTCAGCAACGACGGCGACCTCATTCATCGTTTGCTCCATCCACGTTTCGGCGTTGAGAAGACCTATCGCGCGACGATTCGCGGCGAACTCAGCACCGAACAGATCGAGGAACTACGAGCCGGCGTGCGGACGCCGAGCTTTCGTGCCGCGGGTGCGAAGTTACGGATCGTCTCTTCGGCCTCGTTGCGGAGCCTCGTCGATCTCACCATTCACGAAGGGCGCAATCGACAGGTGCGCGAGATGTTCGCCGCGCTCGGACACCCGGTGATCGAGCTGCGGCGTCTGCGCTTTGGGCCGATCGAGTTGGGCTCGCTCGCCCCCGGCCGGGTACGCCCCTTAAGCTCGCGTGAGATCGCCGAGCTCGCCCGTGCGACCTCTCCACCGCCCGCAACCGGCGGCCGCGTGGTAGCATCGCGGGAATGAACGGTCGCCCGCTTCCTCCCTCACGAGATCTCCGGTTGGTGCACGTCGATGCACGCGAGCGGCAGAGCGTCGTTTCGCTTCGAGGAGCCAGCGGGCCGAGTTTCGGTGGCAAGGAATTGGCGATCTGTGCCGGGCCCTGCGCGGTGGAGAGCTACGAGCAGATCGTGGCGACCGCCGCCGCAGTCGCAGGCGCCGGTGCGAACGTGCTGCGAGGCGGGGCCTACAAGCCGCGCACCTCACCCTATTCGTTTCAGGGGCTCGGCCGCGACGGACTCGCGATGATGCGCGAGGCCGCCGATCTCTACGGGCTCGCCGTCGTCACCGAGGTGCTCGATCCGCGTGACGCCGCGATCGTCGCCGAGAGCGCCGATATGCTGCAGATCGGAGCGCGGAATATGCAGAACACCGCCCTCCTTCGTGCCGTCGGCGAGACGGGGAAGCCGGTACTGCTGAAGCGCGGACTCGCCGCCACGGTGGACGAGTGGCTCTTGGCCGCCGAATATATCGCTCTCACCGGCAACGAGCAGATCGTCCTTTGCGAGCGCGGCATTCGCAGTTTCGACCCCTCGACACGGAACCTGCTCGACCTCTCGGTCGTGCCGCTTCTCGCTCGTCGGACGCACCTGCCGGCGATCGTCGACCCGTCGCATGGGACGGGGATCGCGGCCCTTGTCGCCCCGATGGGGCTCGCCGCCGTGGCGGCGGGCGCCGCCGGGATCATGGTCGAAGTGCACCCCGACCCTGCCTCGGCGGTCTCCGATGGAATGCAGTCGCTGACGTTTGCAGAGTTTGAATCGTTTATGGAAAGCATGCCGGCGGTTGCCGCGGCGGTGGGGCGAAGCCTACCGAAGCGATTTGCCGGAGCAACACTCAACGCACCACCGCCATCATAGGAGCAAGCATGAAACGCCTTCGGCTCGTCGCCGCTACCCTCGCCCTCGCGGCCCTCGCCGCGATGGGGGCACTCCCTGCGCGGGCGCAGTATGCAAGCGAGTTCACCCCGGCTAAACTCGTCAAGCAAGGGACGACTACGACGGCATGGGCGGGACCCGGGCTCGTGGTGTTGCAAGTCGAAGTCTTTCCCAACGGTACCTTTCACGTCGTAAAGGTCATTCGGACCACCAATAAGGGTGACATCGCGGCTGCGTTGGAGATCGCCAAAACCTCGATCTACCAGCCCGCACATCGAGGCAATACGCCAATTCACGCGTACTACGATTACACGCTGAAATTCGGCAAGAGCGTCGTGCGTTCCGGAGAGCAGGGCGCGGCCGGCGGCGAGCTGGGGCACATCGACGCGCTCATTCACGCCGGAAAATATGCCGATGCAAAACAGGCAGCAGGAGCCTTTCTCGTCGCCCATCCCGGCAATGCACTCGCGTTGCAGTATCTCGGAATCTCCGACTATTTCTCCTCCGATTTTCCGGCGGCCGCGCAGGCCTTCGATAAGGTCGCGACGATCGGCGCGCCCTTCAAAGAAGCCGCGGCCCAATCGTTCGCTGCCGTCTCCGTGCGGCAGGCGGGCTCCAACCCCGACCAAGCACTGCTCTATGCACAGAAGGCGTACGCCCTCGATTCCAGCCCGAACTCGCTCTACGCACTCGGCATCGCCGAGTTCGGCATGAACGAGTACGCGCAGAGCATTGCCTCCCTGGAGAAAGCGCGCGGAATTCTCTTCGCGCAGAAGAGCACGCCGACGGCAACGAAAGTCGCAGTCGATAGTCATCTCCTGCAGGCCTATCTGCAGACCGGAGACACCGCGAACTCCAATGCGATGCTCGCGGAATTAAAGACGCTCGAGCCCACGGGAAACCCAGGGGCACAGTTCGTCGGTGCCTTCTATCTGCAACAGGGCGTTGCCGCGGCGAAGGCGCTGAAACCGGTGGAAGCGCTCGCTGCGCTCGATAAGGCCGCCGCAGCGGGCGACCCGAAAATTAGCGAGGCCGCCTACACGCAGGCCGCGTTCGTCATCATCCAGAGCAAATCGCCCGACTACAATCGCGTCCAGAGCTACGCGAAAAAAGCGCTCGCGATCGACCCGAACGACCCCACCGCGCTCTTTGCACGGGGAATCGGCGAGGCCGGCGTCGGGCAGGTCTATCATCGGGCCGATCTGACCGACGCGGCGAAAGCGACGCTGAAAAAGGCGATGCAGCTCGCAAAGGCCGGGAATAATGCCGCATTGGCGCTGCAGATTCAGAACTTTCTGAAGCACCTTGGCGGTTAATCCAAGCTCTACGTAATCTAGGACAGGACTCTTACCCGGGGCGGCCAAAGTACCGCCCTGGAGCGGCGGGGAGACCCGCCGAAACGTTTCTACCAGAGGTTTTGCTTCACTCAATACGCCCGGAAGGGGAGGCTCGAACAACTCG
>JABEUW010000016.1 GCA_013043945.1 Vulcanimicrobiota bacterium
GTCATCGTCTCCGCCGAGGAGCGCTCGCAACGGTGGATGGCGCTCGTCGAACCCGAACGGCTCGCCGTTGCCTCGCTTGCATTGGAGCGCGTCGATGTCTTGTGCGAGCCGGGAGAGCCGGTGCCGGAGATCTTCGATCTCCTCGATGCGACCCTCGATGCGATTGCAAAGAGCGAGCGCCCGCACCGATTCGTCGCGCGCTACTCGCTCCGTCTGCTCGATTTGCTCGGTTCGATGCCGCCCGCCGAGCGGTGCTGTCTCTGCAGCGACCTGCTTGAAGATCGTGGCTGGCTCGACGCGAGCGAAGGCGGGATCCTCGATGCAAAGTGCCGCCGGCCACACCGCGAGGAGATCGCGCTCGATCCGGAGGATCGAGCGAACTTTGCCGCCCTCGGGCGCGAGCGTGGGGCGGGTGCGGCGGTCGAGGCGCGCCCGCAGGCGGCGGCGGCGATCGAGGCACTGATCGCACACTATTGCGCGCGACCGTTGCGCGTGAGCGCGTTGCCAGGCTACGCATACGGGCCGGTATGAGCGCGCTCGCACTCGATGTCGGCAGCAAGCGCATCGGCGTCGCACTCGGCGACCCGTCTGAAACCTTCGCGTTTCCCTTACCGACGATCGAACGCACGAACCTCCGAGCCGATATCGCGCGCATTCGTGCATTGGTAGAAGAGCACGGCGTGCGCGATCTCGTCGTCGGCGATCCGCTCGCCCTCGACGGCACGCGCAAGCTTGCGGCAGAGAGAATCGACGCCTTCGTCGCGCAGTTACAGAGTGCGATCCCGGTGGCGATCCATCGCATCGACGAGCGCATGACCAGCGCGCAGGCGAACAAAGCGCTACTCGCAGCCGACCTCTCGCGCGAACGACGCAAACGGAGTGTCGACGCCTTTGCCGCCGTGCTCATTCTCGAGAGCTACCAAGCGCGACGGCGGCGCGAACGGGAGCGTTCTTCGTAATATGCGCCTCCGCTCCATCCCGTTCTCGCTCGTGGCGATTGCCCTCTCGTGTCTCGTCGCATACGCTGCCTACGGCCTGCTTTGGGATCGCGCGCTGCCGCTCCACAAAACCGAGATCGTCGTCGCCCCCGGCAGCGATTTCGATGCGATCGTCGCTTCACTTACCGCCGATGGGGTCACGCGCCATCCGTGGCTTCTCCGAGCGCTCGCTCGCATCCGCGGTGCGAGCGCGAAGGTGCAGGCCGGGCGCTATCGCTTTCGGGCGCACTCGAGCACCGTCGATCTCCTCGACCGATTGCTTGCCGGAGGGCGCAATTCAATCTGGGTCACGATTCCCGAAGGGTTTACCGATCGTGATATCGCTCGCCGCCTCGCGCGCCACGGCCTCGGCGACGAGCGCGCGCTCGAATATGCTTTCAGACACGATTCGGCGACCGTCGACGGCGAGCGCATCACCGGGCTCGAAGGCTTTCTCTTCCCCGACACCTATCTCGTCCCAATCGGCGCGATGCCGGCGCAGATCGAATCGCAGATGCTCGCGCGTTTTCGCCAGGAACTCCCCGCGCACGCACGCCGACGGGCTCGTGCCTTGCACGTTTCGCTCGTAGGAGCGATTACCATCGCTTCGATGATCGAACGCGAAGCGAAGATCGACCGGGACCGGCCGCTGATTGCGAGCGTTATTTACAATCGCTTACGACTGGGGATGCCGCTACAGATCGATGCGACGGTGGAGTATGCGCTCCCGCATCATCGCAGTACGCTCTCGTACGCCGATCTCCGCGTCCCGTCGCCATATAATACCTACCTGCACGCAGGGCTGCCGCCCGGGCCGATCGCCAACCCCGGTCGTGCCTCGATCGAGGCCGCTTTTCACCCCGCAAAGACTGATTTTTTGTACTACGTCGCGAAGGGGAACGGCAGTCACGTCTTCGCTAGAACGCTCGCCGAACAGATGGCGAACATCGCCCGCTACGAACGATAGGAGAGGTTATGTCCGACCATACCAGTCCCGCCCCGAGTAAGCCCCTGGAACTCAAAGAACTGTTAACGATCGAGACCGACGACGGGCGATCCCTCGAGTTCGAGGTGGTCGGCACGCTCGCCGATGAGGAGAGCGGCGAGACCTACGCGGTTCTCGTGCACGGTAGCGATGAGGGCGAAGGCGACGAAGAGGCTGAGTTCATCGTGACCGACAGCGTCGGAAACTTACTCGACGATGACGACCTCGCGCAGGAGATTCTCGACGAGTTTCTGCTCTTCGCCGAGGAGTCCGAAGAAGGCGAAGAGAGCGCACACGAGTAGCGGGCGCCGCAGTGCTACCCAGTAATCGACAGTATGCGGTCGTCCTCACTGCGCTGCGCCTCTATGCTGGGCTCTTTTGGCTCGCATACGGAATCGAAAAGTTTACCCATCCGGCGACTTTTATGCCGCCGACCGGGCTGATGGCGACCTATCTTTTGCAGGCCGTCGCGCATACCGCCGGTCCCTACCACGATTTTCTCGTCTCATTCGTGCTGCCGCACGAACGCATCTTTGCCGAGCTCGTCCGCTCCGGCGAGGTGCTCGTCGGCTGTGCGCTGGTCCTGGGGATCTTTACCCGCTTCGCCGGGGGTGTCGGCATCGTGCTCGGGCTGAATTATCTCGCATCCAAGGGGGGGATGAGTTCGCTCGCCGATTGGACCGGAATTGACGGCATCGCCATCGTCCTGAGCGCGCTCTGCCTCTTGCTGCCGCTCGGCCGCCCCCTCGGCATCGACGCGCTGCTCTACGCGCTGCGCCCACGCCGGGGCGCAACGACCACCGCGGGGCCGACGGCAGCGCCGCCCATTGAAGCCGAGTTCGTCGAGGAGCCGCCGTTGGAGGAACCGAGCGCGCCGCGCGACTAAAAAAGGTGCTAGGGCCTCCAAAAACGTAAAGGAGGAGTGGCTTCCTGCCGATAGGGCGGGCGCGGTTTCCAGGATGGGGGCCGGAGGTTCAGGGCGTTCGTGCCGGGTTCGAAACTTCATGGAGGAATGATGGCTCAGGGACTGAGTATCGCCAACAACCTGTTGGCCAATAGCGTTCAGTTTAACCTGAACAATAATCAGAGCGCGCTGAAGAACATGGTTACTCAGCTCTCTTCTGGTTTGCGCATCAACTCCGCGGCGGACGATCCCTCCGGTCTCGCTATCGCAACGAACCTGCAAACGCAGGTCGATGGCTTCAACACCGCCGTTCAGAACGTCCAGAACGCGAACAACGCGGCGCAAGTCGCGCTCGGTGCGCTTTCGACGACGACCGATATTCTGCAGCGCATTCGTAGCCTCGCGGTCGAGGCTTCGTCGAGCCTTAACAGCAACCAGGATCGCCTCAACCTTCAGGCTGAAGTGAGCCAGCTACTGCTCGAGGTGAACAGCATCTCGCAGAGCGTCAACTTCAACGGGCAACCGTTGCTCGACGGCAGCCATGCCGGTTTCCAGCCTCAGCAGAATGCAACGGCAACGATCACGGCTAACGCCGCGCTCGCAAACGCGAGTGGTAGTTCCAGCAGCAATAGCTATACCCTAGCGGCGGGAGCAACCTCGCCCGCTTTCACAATCGGCGGATTAGCGCCATTTACTATTGTAACGATAGGCTGGACGGTAACCAATTCTTCAGGTGCCAGCGTTGCTTACCAGTCCAAGGACCTGGTTGTCGGGCCGGTTTTTCCCACGAGTGCGCCCTCCGGCTCCTCACCCTATTTACGCCCCACTGAGACCGACGCGACGGGCACGCTTCGTATGGATCTAACCAATTCCGGTACGTCGCCCTTAACATTTAGCAATTTCACCGTGAACGGGACGGGCACTACCCCTAACGGCCTCGGCATAGGGGTAAACAATGGTGTAAACGTTGGAGTAAACAGCAGCTTTCTTATTGCATCCGTCACAGCCGCGAATGCGAACTTCAATACGACCATCGGTACCTCGGTGGCGTATAATGCATTAGGAAGTTACGCAACGGTTGACGGTACGATCGAACTGCAAGTCGTTAATACGGGCGTCTCGATTGCCGTCCAAGAAACGTTCGTCAACAGCGCGACCGGAGCGGTCTCGGTCGACAGTACTTTGTTTGGCGCGAATCAAGTCTCGTCCGATTTTGAAAACACTTCGATTACGATTGGCTCTATTTCGTCTCTGGATGTCGGTACGAGCGCCTACCTGAAAATCGGCCAGAACGTCGCGGCGTTGACCAACCCGAATAATCCCGCGTTTAACTTCCAATCGGGTGCGAATGAGGGTGATACCATCCAAATCGGGCTTCAGGCGACGAATACGCAGACGCTCCGAATCTCGAATATTAACCTGGCACTCTCGGCCGCGAACAATCCCTCGATTGGCTCCGAAGACGCGATCGGCCAAATCGATCAAGCGCTCAATACGATTCTCAATCAACAGGCGCTGCTCGGCGCGGTCGTCGTGCGTCTCAACGAGGATGCAAATAACGACAATATCGCGGCCGTCAATCTCCAAGCCTCGGAATCCTCGATTCGCGATCTCAACGTCGGGCAAGCGACGACGGAGTTTACGAAATTGCAGGTCCTGGTACAGGTCGGCACCTCGGTCCTCGCGCAGTCGAATAATAACGCTCAGTCGGTACTCGGGCTCTTCCGCTAACCTCAGCTCCACCCTCGCGCCCTCTCGGGGGCGGCCAGGCGCCTCCTTCGCCAGCGGATCTGTAAAAAAGTGTAGGTGCCCGCTCACCCTCCGTGGTATATTGGGCGGCGCCGCGATGGAGAGATGGCCGAGCGGCTGAAGGCGGCGGTTTGCTAAACCGTTATACGATGTCAAGTCGTATCGAGGGTTCGAATCCCTCTCTCTCCGAATCCGCGCTCTGCA
>JABEUW010000148.1 GCA_013043945.1 Vulcanimicrobiota bacterium
GAAGACCTCGATCGTGCCGAAGACGCGTTGGACATCTTCGATGTCGGGATATTTCCCGGTGAGGAAATAGGTCTGCACGCGCGTATCGCTCATGCGATAAATCAGAATGCAACGCGAGGGGAGCCCGTCGCGCCCGGCGCGCCCCGCTTCTTGCGTGTACGCTTCGATCGAACCGGGCAGATCGTAATGAATGACGAAACGAATATTCGGCTTGTCGATACCGAGCCCGAAGGCATTCGTCGCTACGACCGCGCGAATTTTTTCGCCCATGAAGAGCTCGTGCACGCGGGTACGATCTTCTTTGTGCAGCTTCGAATGGTAGACCTCGGCAGGCATACCCAAACGCTGCGTTAGAAACTCGCAGACGGCAAGCGCATTTTTAATCGTCGCCGTATAGATGATGCCGGTGCCTTCGATCGCATCCTCGCCGGTGAAGAGCCGCTCGATGGTTTTGAGTTTATCGGGCTCTTTTTCGGCTTTCCGAGTTTCGTAAATCAAGTTCGGACGGTCGAAGCCGCGCACGATCGGCTGGACGTTTTCGATACCGAGTTGGTGCAGAATATCTTCGCGGACGGCGGGCGTGGCGGTGGCGGTTAACGCGAGGATCGGCGGGCGCCCGAGCTTGCGGACGACCGAGCCGAGCGCGAGATAGGCGGGGCGAAAATCGTGCCCCCACTGGCTGATACAGTGTGCCTCGTCGACGACGAATAACGGAACGCGGACCGACTGTAAAATTTTAACAAAGCGCTCGTCTTCGAGTTTTTCGGGCGTCGTATAGACGATCTTAATCTCGTTCTCTGCAATGCGGCGCATCGCGCGCGCTTCTTGCTCTTCGGAGAGCGTCGAGTTGATGGCGACGACGGCGGTAATGCCGCGCGCTTTGAGCATATCGAGCTGATCTTTCATCAGCGCGATCAGCGGGCTAACGACGACCGTCGTGCCCTCGAGCATCAACGCGGGAAGTTGGTAGGTGAGACTTTTGCCGCCGCCGGTAGCGAGGATCGCCAGGGTATCGTTTCCCGCGAGTACGCGCAGAACGACTTCTTCCTGGCCCTGGAAGAAGTTTTCAAAACCGAACCATTTGTGCAGGGCGCCCTGCAGATTCACGCGGCGGTTTCCTCTCGCTATAAAACAGAGACGCAACCCTCGTCGCTTAGCGACGTGGGCCGGAAGCGCTCCTTTTTGCCCCCTGTATCTCGGCGAGCGTGGCGCACTTCATTCGTAGTATACCCCATGCAGGCGAGAAGATACAGGGTCGCTAAGCCAACTTTAATGTCGCTTTACCGTACGTGGCGCCCGAAGAGCTTTACAGAACTGGTGGGCCAGGATTCCGTGGTCCGTACCCTTCGCAGCGCGATCGAAGGTGGGAAGGTGGCGCACGCCTACCTGTTCTCGGGGCCGCGCGGCAGCGGAAAGACCTCGGCGGCCAAGATATTCGCTCGTTGCATGAACTGCGAGCGCGGCCCGACCGCCGAGCCCGATAACACCTGCGCTGCGTGCGTCGCGATGCTCGAGGGCACCGCACTCGACGTGTTGGAGATCGACGCGGCGAGCAACCGCGGCATCGACGAGATTCGCTCGCTGCGCGATGCGGTGAAGTTTCCGCCCTCGGTGATGCGTAAAAAAATCTATATTATCGACGAAGCGCACATGCTCACCAAAGAGGGAGCGAACGCGTTCTTAAAAACGCTCGAAGAGCCGCCGGAGCACGCGCTCTTTATTTTGGCGACCACCGAGCCGGAGCGTTTACCGATAACGATTCTCTCGCGCTGCCAGCGCTATGCGTTTCGACGCATCGCGATACCGGTGATGATCGAACGGATGCGCGAGATCGCCGCGGCGGAAAAGATCGACGTCGAGGAGAGCGCGCTCGCCGCGATTGCGTACCGCGCCGACGGGGGTTTGCGTGACGCGCTCACGATGCTCGAACAGGCGGCGGCGTACGGCGACGGGCGTGTCGACGGCGCCGCGATTGAATCGGCGTTCGGTTCGAACGGTCGCGAGATGGCGCTGCGGTTGCGCGACGACGTTTTGCGCCGCGACGCCGGTGCGATGTTGCGCACGATCGAGGAAGCAAGCGACTCGGGGATCGAGCCGGCGACGTTGCTGCGCGCGCTGCTGGGGGCGATGCGGAATTTGTTGGTCGCGCGGATCGACCCGGCGCTGCTCGCACGCGATAGCGCGCCGGAGGATGCCGCCGAAGCGACCGCGCGCGCGCAGGACGTCGAGAGCACGACCGTGCTGCCGCTGCTGCGCGTGCTCACCGACGCCGCAACGCTCGCGCGCGGTGGCGACGCGCGGCTGGAGTTGGAGGCGGCGCTGCTGCGCTTCGTTCTCGCCGGGGAATCCGCGAGCGCTCCGCCGTCGCGCCCGCCCGCGCCGCCGACCCGAGCCGCTGCCCCGCCGCCCCGTTCGCCCGCACCCCGCGCAACGGCGCCGCGAGCGGCCGCGCCGCGCGCCGAGGAGCAGCCGACGATCTCGGCTGCGCCGCCGGAGCCGCCGCCGAAGCGGAGCGGCCCGCTCACCCAGAAAGCGATCGAGGCGGCCTGGCCCGCGATTCGTGGCCGGCTCGTCGCTGCGGAGCGCCCGCTGCAGGCGGCGCTCGACGACACGCGCGTGCTCGCATTCGACGGCAAAACGCTCGTGATCGCGGTGCCGGGGCAGACCGCGCTCTCCCGCTTCAACGAGCGCGCCTCGGCGAAGGTGAAGGCGGCGGTCGCGGAGTTTCTCGAGGCCGACCTCACCATTCGCGCCGAGATCGCCGCGCTACCGGACGAAGCCGAACCGATGACGAATGATGACGCCGATTCCCTGCTCGACTACGCGATAGAGAGAACGAGAGAACCGTGAACCAAGCGCAATTGATGGCCCAAGTAAAGAAGATGCAGAGCGAGATGCTCAAGGCGCAAGAGGAGCTTGCGACGACGAGCGTCACCGGTGTCGCCGCGGGCGGTGCGGTGAGCGTGGAGATGACCTGCGATCAACGCGTGACGCGCGTGCACATCGGCAAAGAGGCCGTCGATCCCGAGGATATCGAGACGCTCGAAGATCTCGTGACGGTCGCGGTGAACGATGCGTTGGGCAAAGCGAATGAAACCTCGCAGAAGCGTATGGCCGCGTTTACCGGAGGCATGCGCATTCCGGGCCTAATGTGACGCGCTCGGAGCCGCCGGCCGAGCC
>JABEUW010000149.1 GCA_013043945.1 Vulcanimicrobiota bacterium
GCAGTGCCTACGAGCCGAAAAGGCAATCGGATGACATGCCGCAGATGCTTCATCGAGCCGACTTTGGACATCGCCGATATGCTACCCTGCCCTATACTTGTAGGCGTCGCACACGTTCGCGGAGGGGCTTGCGCCTGCGTTCTTTCTCTAAAATGCGACTCTCGGTTACGGCTCGCATTTCAAAATTGCAATCGAGATGAATGAAGCTGGCCCGGTTCCGTGGATACTTTTCGCTTGGCGGAGAAAGGCCCACCCATGGCCAGAAAACACACCCGTCCATGCCCGGCGTACTTCCGGCATAAGCTCGTCGAGCTTGCTCGGTCGGGTCGCGACAAAATGACCTCGCGGCGGAGTTCAATCTCGCGGGACAGAGGATTCGCAACTGGATCAAGCAGGCCGACCTTAACGTCGGGCGCCGCAGCGACGGCTTGACGACAGCCGAGCATGAAGAGCTTGCGAAGCTTCGCGAGAAAACCGACAGCTCAAGATCGAGCGCGAAATTTTGGGGAAAGCCGCGGTGGATTCAACCGATCAACGCAACACCCCGATCAGCGTCGATGGTCGGCGATCCAGTTGATGGGATGGTTGGCGATGCGCGTCCAAGGAGGGTAAAGGCCTACCGGCGTATCGTCGGTCGGTGGCGCATCCTTTCCGAGGTTACTCCTTATCGATGGCACGATGTTTTGCTGCGGCAATCGTAGCGCTGGGCCTCACCGCGTGTTCGGGGCGCGCTCGCACGCAGCCGATTCACACAACCCCAACACCGCAGGCTGACGCGAGGTCGAGTTCGGTCTCGATGGCGGAGCAGGGTCGATTCGCGCCGGTGGATCGAGCGCCATCGTCGTCGCCGTTGGTAGGAGCGATGGCAGCGCGCTATCGTGCTCTTGCATCGCGCGCTCGACCATGTCGATTCGCTCAAATCGCGAACAGGATTCATGGAACGCTATTTATCGGCTGCAGTGCGGGGAGCATTGTTGCGTTCGATACCCGCGGCGATCTCCTCGCGTCGGCGAACGTGCGGATGGATGGCATTACCTCGATCGTCTCTGCAGGGAGCAGAGAGATCGCGATCTCGGGTTATAACGATGGTGCGAGCCTCAGAAACGGGCTCGCGATTCTTCGCGTGAGAAACCTCCGACCGGTCGGCCCTAAACTCATCGAAGACAGTACCTTTCTCGGCGTTATCGGCGACCGTGCCTATATCGATGATTGGTGTTGTTTCGGACGTCCTAACGAATATCGGCCGGCGACGATCTATTCGATATCCCTAAAAAACGGATCGGAGAGTAGGCCTGTCGACCTTACCCCGGATCCACAGGCGCACCCAGCGAATATGCAACCGCTAGGGCAAGGAGAGCACAATTATCTCAAGAGGCGCTATCTCTACGTCGTAGTAGGACCTATAACATACCGTTATAACATGATGGACCTGGCGCGCAGACCGAGGCGGATGTTTACGCCGAAAACATCGCCATGATCGCTTCGACGGCGCTCGCTTACAAAATATTCGCCGATGCACGCACGTATTGGGATAAGCAGCTATATCCGCATCGCATGAATTATAGCGTCCGTATCGCTGTTCGTGATAAAAGCGGTAGGCGAGTAGAAAGCTATCGCTCCGTCTACGATGCACGGAACGGGCGCATCTGGGTCGACACCGTCAGCGACTACGAGCGCGCTCACCCTGCCCAGGGGCGAGGCGTCGACTTCTGCTTTATGGCAATCTCGTCGATGGGAGTTGCTTCACCGGACGGATCGCGACCGATGATGCCGCGCTGCGGCCCACCTCTTGCCCCCGCGCCAAATCAAGATTTTATCGGCGTGCCGATCCTCGCTCCAAACTATTCATTTTTGCTCGGGAATGCCGGCGTCGGCAAGTTGAGGGGAGCGCTCGACTCCGCTCAGATCGTGCGCCAGATTCGCAGGGAGTTCCACGACCCTTTGCGCCGGCCGCTGCCGTTGCAAGCAGGTGGCTCGAAGCTCCCGGTGATCGCAGATGTCGTGGCCTACGCACGACGGTACGTCATCACGCTTGCCGGCGAGGATACCATCGGTACGCACCGATGCTATCATCTCGTTTTGCGCCCGGTACAGGTGAGCGGAAGCTACCGCTTGCGCGATCTCTGGATCGACACCAAGACTTTTGCGACGATTCGAGCACGTATCGCGCTGAATTTCGTCACCGGTCCCGGCACGCATATTCCATGGACGATCGATTTCGCCGATATCCGCGGTGCGCGATATATCACCTCGGAGCGTGCGGATGCTCCGTATCGCTATGCCGGGCGTGTGTACGATCGCGTCAAGATTCACTTTGTAAACGTGCAGACACGGAAGAAACGCATGCCGTTTCTGCTGCCTTTTGCCGCCTATCTCAAATTGCGCGAGCCGGACTAGCGTCACTAGGTGATTACGCAGCGGCAGTAGGATTTCTCGCGAGAGCGATTCGATCCCGCCGACGTTCTCGAATCCAGGGGCCGCAGTGCGCATATATCGCGTTCACCGAATGTTGTGAGAGCACCGGCATTCACCGCTCTGTGTGAGTCTCTCAACGCGACGCTGGAGTGGGAAGTCCCGCTCGAGGACTGAGTTTGGAATCACCGACATGGAGTGCGAACGTAAAAAGGCTCGGCTCGCGCGATGTCCAATAAGAAGCCGTCCCTGGTAGCCGTTCGGCCTTCGTTTTGCTGCCGGGCCGGCGTACGACTGGGTTTCGGGCATCGAATCAGCGAATCGAAGGTGCGTAGGGCCGTCGAGCAGGAGCAGTATACGTTGAATTTTCGAGTACGAACATGTGCTGCGGCCGCATTGCTCGCAGCATTCATGGTGGCGTGCGGAGGGCAACAAGGCGCCGGGTATACCTTGCCCAATATAGCTCCACCTCCGACAGCCTCGCCAACACCGATCGCTTCACCAACTGTGGGCGGCGGCAGACAAGTTCACGGCGTAGAAAAATGAGGCGATCGGAATACCGTGCTAAGACATCTGTGTAAGCTCCTCCCGCTTGCGATGCTTGCGTTGGCCACGGCTTGTGGCGGAGCGAGCGGTGTCGTGCTTCCACCTCAACCGGTCTTGCGCGGCATGGGCGTCGTCGATACAAGCACGCAGCCGTGCGTTGTCTCC
>JABEUW010000150.1 GCA_013043945.1 Vulcanimicrobiota bacterium
ATGGCCGAGCGGCTGAAGGCGGCGGTTTGCTAAACCGTTATACGATGTCAAGTCGTATCGAGGGTTCGAATCCCTCTCTCTCCGAATCCGCGCTCTGCACGCATAGCAGGAATGCGAATGGCCGGCCCCGTATCATGGGCGGTCGTCTCAACGACGATGTGCGGTCGTAGCTCAATTGGATAGAGCAACAGGCTACGAACTTGTAGGTTGGGGGTTCGAGTCCCTCCGACCGCAGATCACCGACGAGGGCGAACGTGAGAACGTTCGCCCTCGTTTTCGTGCGTTCAGACTTTGGGTACGAAGATCATCCGGCTCTGCGGATAGTCGAAGATGATGCGTTTGAAATGCCGTAAAAAATCGAGCCCGACGAGCGCTCGATAGCCGATGAATGATGTCGTCTCACAGGTCTTGGGATTTTGGTAAACGATCTGCCCGAAAGCGATCGAATCGAGCCGACCACAGTGGCCGATTTGATATCTGCCTCCGACTCCACCTACCGCGACGTGCGAACTAAAATAACCACCGAGCGTGTTGTCTACGAGCATCGTGAGATGCTCTTGAAAAACCAACGATTTGGGAATGAGCACTAAGTATGGATCGCCGGTATCGAGAAATGTATCGACAGGGATACGCCCATCAATTTTCATCGGGACTTGAGGTATCCCCGAGGAAAGGTCGATGATCGCATGGATCCCTGCGAGTTTGCTCGGATGAGTTTGATTGGGATCTTGAAGTTGCAGGGTTCCGTTTGTGAAATCGATGGTGGTGACGGCATCGGCAAATAGCGGAAAGCCGATCAATCCGTCTGCGCCGAGCCCGTTGCCGTTCATCGAACTCGCATTGACGTTCGACAACGTGTTTCCTCCGATATCGATGCTTTTTACTCGAACTAATGATTCTTGCGAAGCGCCTGCTACGCCCTCCGCCGTCGCGTGCCCGACATCTGTCAAATGAGCCGCTTTCGCAAATTTTCGCGAAAAGACAATTCCGTCGGCACCCGAATCGATAATAAAGGTGCCGGGTACTCCGTTAACGCTTGCCTTCACGAGTACACGATGTTGCGTGATCGATATTGGAAACGGATTAGGGTTGGCGTACGTCCACGTAGCGGTTTGTGAGGGCGGTTCCACCTCGTCTACAGGAAGCGAAACGTTCGGCTGAAACTCTGAGAGTTTGTACCGATAACCGTAGGATTGAAAATGGAAGGCCGATATCATTCGCTTTCCCGGAAGAACCTCGGAGTATGCATCAACTTGAAGCACCTCGGTGAAGTCTGTGTCGGGCGCGATCGTAGCTTGTACGAGTGCTCCGTTTTCCGGGTTAAACGCAAGGTCGAACGAAGGAAGGTGTTGAGGCGATATCCGAATGACCGGATAGCGCACCCCCGCAACGCGTAGAGCGGGGCGAACCGATGCCGGGAATGAAGAGTACGCTTCGCTGAATATAATGTCACGATCGATCGCTAGTCTGGCAGAGTCCCCCAATTGCGGCGTTGTAAAGCCGTTGGAATCGGTTTGCCAGGCGATAGTACCAGTGAACCCTTTTGAATTTTCGCGCCCCGTCCGAACCGAGCGGGTGTCTTCGCGATAGGCAAGACCGAGATATCGAATCTGGCCGGCATACTGCAATTTACCGCTTTTATTGAAAATCTTGATCTCGGTGACGAGGGAGTGAAACGGCGGTGCGCCCCCGCTCCATCCCACGTAGGCAAAGTGTTGGGCGAGAATGGCGGCGGCGCTATCGGCGCGGCCGGGCGCGGCCGCAACAAGCATGATGGCGCCTGTTAGCAAGAACGAAAGGAGTAAGCGTAATTTCAGCATGGAGGCGTCCTTCGCAGACCTTCCCTCTTGAACCTCGGGCGGGGGGCTGGTAGAGTACGGTGTCGTATCATCGGTTTTATGCCGGTCGTGGCTCGGTAGCTCAGCGGTAGAGCAGGGGACTCATAAGCCCTTGGTCGGGTGTTCAAATCACCCCCGAGTCAGAGAAACGGGGAGCGGCCGCCCTCGCGGTGGCCGCGCCTTCGTGTAAAAGGGAGCTCAGCGATGTCAACGATTCCTTGCGACTTTTGCCCGCATCCGGTCGACCGTTCGCAGATGGAAGAGATCGAACTCTCGCACTACGTCCCCGACAGCTCGGGGGACGATCTTGCCTATGCGCGCACCTATTTCTTCGGCCACCCCGATTGCGTGCGAAAATTCTATCGCGGCCTCGTCGATCATAAGCTCGACCTCTTCAAACACATTCCCAGCCCCGGCGTACCGCCGGAGGCCGGGTAGTCGCGACGCATCCTGCGCCCGTAGCTCAGCTGGATAGAGCGCTGCCCTCCGAAGGCAGAGGCCGGGGGTTCGAATCCCTCCGGGCGCGAGAATCTCCGTGACCGACATCGACTTCATGCGCCGCGCGATCGAGCTCGCCTCACGCGCCGAGGCAGAGGGCGAGGTGCCGATCGGCGCGGTTCTCTGCGTCGGCGAACTCGTCGTCGAGAGCTGGAATCGCAAGGAATCTCAGCACGATGCGACGGCGCATGCCGAGATGCTCGCGATCGCCGAAGCCTCGCGACGGCTCGGGCGTTGGCGCCTCAGCGATGCAACGCTCTACGTCACCAAGGAGCCCTGCGTGATGTGCGCCGGCGCGCTCATCGCTGCGCGTATCGGCCGCGTGGTCTACGGCGCG
>JABEUW010000151.1 GCA_013043945.1 Vulcanimicrobiota bacterium
GGAACGTGTTTGTGCTCTCGGGCAACAAAGAAATCGATCCACGCTTGGCGGAGTTCTTGGCTCGTCATCGGCATAGGCACCCCGTATGGTAGCAGAGTGCCGCCGCTCGCGCTACGACGGTGGTGCCAGCAGCGTCCGCAGGCGAGCGAGCGCCCGTTGCTCGATCCGCGAGATCTGCATCTGCGAGGTGCCGAGCCGCTCGCCGACCTCGCGCTGGGTCTGCCCCTCGAAGAAACGCAGCCGCACGACGATCCGCTCGCGCCCCGGGAGCCGTTCGAGCGCCCCGGCGATCTCGGCACGCTCGGGGACCAGCTCGAGATCCCCGTCGGGCACCCCGATGCTCGGTGCGAGCCTTCGCGTGCCCTCCTCGCTCTCGAAGCCAGCGTCGAGCGAGAGCGGCGAGAGCGCTCCCCCCGCCTCCATCGCCTCGAGGATCGCCTCGAGCTCGACCCCGAGCTGCTGCGCGATCTCCGCGGGGGTCGGCGTCCGCCCGAGATCGGCGGTGAGCCGATCGGTCGCCCCACCGATCGAGAGCGCGAGGTCCTTCAGGCGGCGCGGCACGTGGACCGCCCAGCGCTTGTCGCGAAAATAGCGCTTGAGCTCGCCGAGAATCGTCGGCGTGGCGAAGGTGGCGAACTGCGCGCCGAACTCCGGTTGGTAGCGATCGATCGCATTGATCAGCCCGAGCGTGGCGATCTGCAAGAGGTCGTCATAGGGCTCGCCGCGGTCGGTAAAGCGTTTCGCGAGATAACGCACGAGCCCGAGATGGCGTTCGACGAGTTGCGTGCGAAGCGCCCAGCGCTCGCGAGCGATCTCTTCAGCGTCGCCGGCCTGCTTTAATGCCAGAAAACGCGCGAGCAGCGCCTCGGCCGATTCTTCATCGCTCATCGATCTCTCGATGCGGAATTATCGGTTGCTATCGCCAAGCCGCTTGAACATCGTCAGCACGGTACCGCTATCGGACTCGACGCTATACTCCACTTCGTCCATCAGCGCGCGAATGAGATAGACCCCTAAGCCTCCGACCCGCGGTTCGCCGAGATCGCGCGAGCGAATGCGCTCGGCTTCGGTACCGATACCGAAGTCGCGAATGATGACCTGCATGCCATCATCGTAGATGCGGCAGGTAATAACGATTTCGTCGCTCTCGCGAGCGTGCTGAATGGCATTGGTGCACGCCTCGGCGACGGCGAGTTTAAGATCGGCGATCTCGTCGACGTTGAAATGCATGCGCGCCGCGACCGTCGCCACCGTAAGGCGTGCGAGTGCGACCCACTCGGCGCGAGAGGGAATACGCACCTCGATCTCCGGAATCTCGGCACCAACCTCGCGCGCCTGCATCATTTCAACGCATCGACCGCTTCGTCGACGCTATCGTAGATGTCGAATACTTTGATGAGCCCGGTGATATCGAATATTTTTCGCGTCTGAGGATTGGTCGAGACGAGCGTCACCGCTCCGCCGTGCTCGCGCACGCGTTTGAGCCCGCCGATCAGAACGCCGAGCCCGGTAGAATCGATATAGCGCACGTTCTGCATATCGATAGCGAACGTGTAGGTCCCCTTGTCGATGAGCTTCCCGATAAAATCCTTGACTTTCGGTGAGGTATAAACGTCGATCTCGCCGTCGAGCGAGACCACCGCGATAGAGCCGTTCGCCGAGCGCACTTGCATGTTGATATCCACGCGCGCCACTACGCTCCGTCCGTCCGTTGCTCGCTTTGGCCGCCCTCGGGATGGTTGTTTCCGGCGGAGCGAGCTTGTTCGAGAATCGTGCGGCCACGCTCGTAGAGATCGGCGGCATTGCTCTGCCACGCCGCGGTCGCCTCACCGACGCGATCGCGCAGGTCGCCGGTCGCGTCGACGGCCTGATTGCTCGCCTCGCGAGCGCGACCGATCACCGCGTCGCGCGTCTCTTCGTCGGCGAGCAGCATTGCGGCCGCAGCACCGATCGCCGCACCGATCAATAAGCCGACGACAAAGCCTCCGCCATGTGGACGAGCACTCACTATCCGTTCCCTCCACGAGCATCGTTCCCACCGACGAAGCGTTTTAAACGTTCGGCGACGATATTGATACTCTCGCCGAAACTCGTCACGCCGGGAACGACCGCGCTCTTCGAGAGCTCGGCGGTCTGCGCGAGCGCCGAAGCGGCGCCCTCCAGCGATTTTGCCGCGGTCGCCAAATGGGCGACAGCCTGCTCGGCACCATTCGCCGCACCACTGACGTGCTGCAATGTCGAGGCGGCGGCGGGGCCGATATCGCCGATCTGTCCGTCGACGACATCGAGCGTTTTATTGAGGCGACCGAAGGTTCGGGCGAGGGCGATCGCGGCGATAAACAGCGCGAGCCCGGCGAGAAAGGCTCCGCCGCCGACACCGTAAGCGAGAACAGCATGAAGCGTGTATGCGTCGTTGGTCATAATAACGTCCCCTTTCGCGACCGGTCCCCCCGAGGCTTGCTAACGTACGCGATCGACTGCGCGGGCGAAGATCTCGCCGGCGGCAGCGAGCGCGCGCTCTTCGGTATCGGGCGAGAACGAAAAGCGCACCACCCCGCGCTGAAGCGCCGCGTCGAGCCCCATCGCGGCGATCGCGTGGCTCGGCTCGAAGACCCCGGATGTGCACGCGCTGCCTGCGGATGCGGCGATGCCGTCGAGGTCGAGTCGCATGAGCAGCGCCTCCGATTCGATACCGGGTATTGCGAAACTCGAGATATTGGGCAGCCGCAGAGCGGCAGCGCCGTTGACGTGGAGGCCGGAGATCGCGCGCCGGGCGCGCTCTTCGAAGCTCTCGCGGAGCGCCGTAACCCGCCGTACCGCCTCAAAGCGCCCCTCGATGGCGCGGTCGAGGGCGGCGGCGAGAGCCGAGATCCCGGGGACGTTCTCGGTACCCGCACGCGCCCCGTACTCTTGCCCACCGCCGTAGATCAGCGGTTCGAGCGCGATCGCGCCGCGCATGGCGAGCACGCCGACCCCTTTGGGCGCCCCAAACTTATGCCCCGAGATCGAGAGCAGATCGACGCCCAGCGTTTCGAGCGAGCAGTCGATCCAACGCGCGGCCTGCACTGCATCGGTATGAAAGAGCGCGCCCGCCGAGCCTGCGAGCGCCGCGAGAGCGGGGATCGGTTGGAGGACGCCGGTCTCGTTGTTCGCGAGGTGGATCGAGACCAAGAACGTTCGCTCGTCGAGTTCGCGCCGATACGCATCGGCATCGAGGCGCCCTTCACCGTCGACGGGCAGCGCGACGATCTCGAACCCCTCCCCGGCGAGCGCTCGTGCTGCATGCAGCACGGCGTGGTGTTCGGTCGCGCTCACCAAAATACGGCGGCGCGAGCGATCCCGCGTGCTACGTGCCGCCCCGAGTATTGCGAGCGAATCGCTCTCCGATCCGCCGCCGGTGAAGCGAATATTCTTGCGCGGAACGCCGAGCGCGCGCGCAACGCGATCCCGCGCGTCGTCGAGTAATGCGTGCGCGGCGCGCCCTTCGGCATGCAACGAACTCGGGTTAAAATCGCTCTCGATCGCGTGTAGATAGGCATCGCGTGCCGCCGCCGAGATCGGCGTCGTGGCCGCGTGGTCGAGATAGATCCGCTCGCGCATCACGTCTCGAAGTACCGGCGCCCGCGCAATCGCTCCGGCAAGAACTCCTGCGCCGCCTCGGGATCGTCGTGGGTATAAATATAGTCGCGCCCGTATCCCAGCGATCGCATCAAGCCGGTCGGCGCGTTGCGAAGGTGCAACGGAACGGGATCCCGCGCACCCTGCGTCACGTCGGCAAGCGCCGCGGAGTAGGCTCGCCCGACGGCATTACTCTTCGGTGCGCGGGCGAGATAGAGCGTCGCGTGTGCGAGTGGGTAATAGCCTTCGGGCATACCGACGAAATGCACCGCCTGTTGCGCCGCCATCGTCAACGGTAATGCCGCCGCATCGGCGAGCCCGACATCCTCGGAGGCGAGAATCACGAGGCGACGGGCGATGAAGAGCGGATCCTCACCGGCATCGAGCAGGCGCGCCAACCAGTAGATGCTCGCATCGGCGTCGCTGCCGCGAATCGATTTAATAAACGCACTGATCGTGTCGAAGTGGCGGTCGCCGCTCTTATCGTGCGCGCCGCGATGCAGCATCGCCGCACGCACGCTCTCGAGATCGACCGTTCGAACGCCATCGCGGACGGGGGCGATGCTCGCCGCGAATTCTAATCCGCCGAGCGCCGAGCGCGCATCGCCGCTCGCCATCGCAACGAGCGCCGCTCGCGCTTCGGGCAAGAGTTCTACGCGTTGCGCGCCGAGGCCGCGTTCGCTATCGGCGAGCGCGCGCTCCAGAATACGTTGCATCGCGTCGTCGTCGAGCGGCGCGAGCACGACCACGCGGAGGCGCGAGAGCAGCGCCGGGTTCACTTCGAAGGATGGATTCTCGGTGGTCGCACCGATCAGCGCGATCGTGCCCTCTTCGACGTCGGGCAAGAGTGCATCTTGCTGCGCCTTATTGAAGCGATGGATCTCGTCGAGAAAGAGCAGCGTCGTGCGCCCTACCGTTCGGCGTTCGCGCGCGTCGGCAACGATGCGTCGCACGTCTGCGAGCCCGGCATTCACCGCCGATAGCTGTTCGAAATGTGCGCCGAGGCTCGCGGCGATCGCGCGCGCGATCGTCGTCTTTCCGCTCCCCGGCGGCCCCCAGAGCAAGAGCGAGGGTAACGTTCCGCGGTCGAGCGAGGTCCGCAACGGGCTTCCCGCACCGAGTATCTCTTCGTGGCCGAGTATCTCTTGGAGGTTGCGCGGGCGCATCCGTGCCGCGAGCGGTACGCTCCCGGATAGCGATTCCTCGAAGAGCGAGCGCTCCATGGTTAGTCGTGGATGATTTTCGGGTTCTTGATAACGATCGGTTTGGGGGTCGGTGCCGATTCGCGAATTTGGCTGGGAAAGCGCAGAATGACGTTGCCGTCGGCCTCCGCTTGGCCGGTGATCGTGTTGTAGAGCACATGGTCGGCGATCAGCGAACGCGCGCCCTGGCGCACGTGCACGTTTCCATGAAGATCGAGTTCGTGCGTGATGTCGTTAAGCTTTCCGCTCTGCGCATCCGCGGTCGTATCGGCTTGCGTGTAATGCATGTGTCCGACGGCGGTGTAGATACGCGTCTTCTCATCGATCGTCATCTTATCGGCGGTGAGCGTCGCCGGCCCGCGTCCGGAGGCGTTCTTCGCGCTGCTCAAACCACCGAGATTCCCGCTTTTGTCGTGCAGGACAACGTGGCCGAGGAGCGTCGCCTGCCCGGTCTTCGCGTTTCCGTTCGCGCGGTCGGCATCGATCGTGGTTCCGTCGCGAGTCACCAGCACGTGTTGCGGAGCGCTGAAATCGTTCGTCTTCAAGTTGAAATCGACGAGCGCCGTATGAATGTTCCACTCACCGAACATGAACTGGGCCTGCGATTTCGGAGCGGGCGGCGAGGCGGCGAGCAACGCAAACGCCGCAACGGAGACGAAGGCGAGAAAACCGCGCGATCTCATCGACGCACCTTCACGACTTGGCGCTCCGCCGCTCCCAAGCGTGCCTCGATGAGTTCGAAACTCAGCGTCCCTTCACGCAGCACCAACGGTCGCTCTCTCGTACAATCCACGATTGCTGCTTCGCCGTCGTAACGAGTCGGCCCGTTTTCGATAAAGAGATCGGCGGTGGGAAGGCGTTCGAGCCCGCCGCGACCGCGATAGGGCGGGTCGCCGCTCGCATTCGCACTGCTGACGACGAGCGGACCGCAGCGGTCGAGAATGGCACGCGCGAGCGGCTCGTCGGGAACGCGCATGCCGAGCGTCGGATATCCGGCGGTAATCTCCTCGCTGATAAACGAGGGGCGAGCGACGAGCAGCGTCACCGGGCCGGGAAGCAACCGCTTCGCAACCGCCGCCGCGACGACGTTCCCTGGAGCGTATTCGAGAAGTTCGGCAACGCCGGCGATGTGGAGAGTGAGCGGCTTATGGTCGGGGCGCCGCTTTTGCAGGTAGATTCGGTCGACGGCGTCGAGGCGTAGCGGGTCGCACGCGAGCCCGTAACTCGTATCGTGTGGAAAAATAACGGTACCGCCGGCAAAGATAACGCGCGCGACCTCCTCGATGAGGAGCTCGCGCGGCGTCGTCCGTGCGTCGAGCGTTGTAGCCACGTCGTTATACGCGAATGCGCATTCCCGTGCCGAGTGCGACGCACGAGAGCGGATCCTCTGCAATGATCGCAGGAACGCCGGTAACCTCGGAGAGCAGCCGATCGAGACCACGCAGCAAGGCTCCGCCGCCGGTAAGGATGATGCCGCGATCGATGATATCGGCGGAGAGTTCGGGCGGAGTCTTTTCGAGCACGCTCTTTACCGCTTCGACGATCGCGCCGACCGGCTCGCCGAGCGCCTCGCGAATCTCTTCGCTGGTAATCTTCACCGTTTTGGGCAGGCCGTTGATGAGATCGCGCCCGCGAATCTCCATCGCCAGCTCTTGTTCCAGCTTGTATGCGGAGCCGACTTTGATTTTAATCTCTTCGGCGGTCCGCTCGCCGATGGTGAGGTTATGCACGCGACGAATATAGCGTGTGATCGCTTCATCGAGTTTATTGCCGGCGACGCGCAGCGACTGCGAAACAACGATACCGCCGAGCGAGATCACGGCGACGTCGGTCGTGCCGCCGCCGATGTCGACGACCATGCTCCCCGAAGGGCCGTCGATGGGGAGCCCGGCGCCGATCGCCGCAGCCATCGGCTCCTCGACGATTTCAACCGCACGCGCGCCGGCGAGTTTTGCCGCATCTTTCACTGCGCGCTCCTCGACGCTCGTGATTTCGGCGGGGACGCAGATCGTCACGAACGGTTTCGGCGCGAAGAGCGAACTGAACCACGAACGGTCCTTCATCACTTTCTTGATGAAATAGGCGAGCATTGCTTCGGTCACTTCGAAATCGGCGATGACGCCGTCGCGCAACGGACGGATCGCTTGAATGTGGGCCGGCGTTTTACCGAGCATCAACCGCGCTTCTTCGCCGACCGCGAGCACCTTGCCGGTGTTCATGTCCTTTGCGACGACCGACGGCTCGCGCAGGACGATCCCCTTGCCCTTGACGTTGACCAGCACGTTCGCCGTGCCGAGATCGATACCGATTTCCAATTTAGACTCCCGTAGAAGAGGTGGTGCCCGTAGCGACACGGGGAAAGCTTTGCGTTTCGAAGAGCGTGCTCGGCTCTTCGAGCGGAGTGATGCCGCTCGAGCGTTGCGCCTGTGCGCCGAGCGCCGAGAGCATCGTTTCGAGATGTTCGTACCCGCGATCGATATACTCTAACCCGATAATCTCGGTCTCGCCCGATGCGGCGAGCCCGGCGACGACCAAGCCCGCGCCCGCACGAATATCGGGTGCTTCAACCGGCGCGCCGGAGAGGCGCTCGACGCCGGTGATCGTCGCGGTGTTGCTCTCCATCGCGACTTTGATGTCGGCACCCATGCGCGCGAGTTCGTTGACGTAGGAGAAGCGCGCGTTGAAGATCGATTCTTCGACGAACGATTTTCCAGGACACGTACAGAGCATCGCGGTCATCTGCGGTTGCAGATCGGTCGGGAACGCCGGGTACGGGGCGGTCACGATCGAGGTGCCGCCGGTCACGCGTTTACCGTCGACGCGCACCCAATCGTCGCCCTGCGTTACGGTCGCGCCGCATTCGGTAAGCTTTTCGGTGAGTGCGGCGAGATGCGCGGGAATGCAACGACGCACCGTTACGTCCCCGCGCGTCGCAACGCCGGCAACGAGCAGCGTTCCGGCGACGATGCGATCGGGAATGATTTCGTATTCGACGCCGCGCAGTTCGTCGACGCCCTCGATAACGAGCGTGTCGGTTTCGATGCCCGCAATCTTTGCGCCCATCGCAGCGAGGAAGCGCGCGAGATCGACCACCTCGGGTTCGAGCGCGACGTTGCGCAATGTGGTCGTTCCTTCGGCGAGCACCGCGGCGAGCAGCGCATTCTTCGTCGCGCCGACGCTGGGCATCCGAAATTCGATCTCGCCGCCGCGCAAGCGTCCATCGCGCGCTGCGGCCAAGAGGTAGCCGTGCTCGTTGCGCACCTCGCAGCCGAGCGTTCGGAAGGCTTGTTCGTGCATGTCGGTCGCACGCGTTCCTAAAACGCATCCGCCCGGCAGCGGCACTTCGGCGCGGCCGAAGCGGCCGAGCAACGGGCCGACGAGATCAAACGAGGCGGCGAGTTTGCGAACCAGCGCGTAGGGCGCGCGATAGGTGGCAACGTTGCTGGCATCGACGACGAGTGCATCGCCGTCGTAGCGAAGGCGCGCACCGAGCGCTTCGAGCAGGGACCACATCACCGAGACGTCGGTAATATGGGGAACGCGGCGCAGCGTCACCGGCCCGCGGGCGAGCAGTGCGGCCGCCATAATCGGCAACGCAGCGTTTTTCGCGCCGTGGGTCTCCACCGAGCCTACCAGCGCGCCGCCCCCGCGAACGCGCAAAACCGTATCGAAGCGATCAATCATGCCTGTATGCGCTATTTCGCGCCCGAGTGCGGGGCGCCCCGCCCCAACAGGGTCTTAGGCGCTGCGCGCGAGCCGCAGCTTCGCCTCGGCGAAGGCGATCGCGGCGGGATCGGTGGTGCTGCCGAGTTCGGCGCGGGTCGCCTCGATATCGATCTCCTCGATCGAGAGCGCCCGCTCCACCAGCACGGTCACCC
>JABEUW010000152.1 GCA_013043945.1 Vulcanimicrobiota bacterium
GCGACGCGCAATTCGATAACGACTCCGTGCATCGGTGCGAGGATCTCGGCGCCGTCGTGGGAATCGCTGCGCCGCGCCGGCGTGCGCGGTGCGGGTGCTCGACGGCTCGGCGTGCGCCCGGTCGGAATACCGTCGACGAGCCGGACGCGGAAGAGTTTTCCGTTGACTTCCACGCGGATCTCATTGCGCTCGCTCGGTGCCGGCGAGAGCGCGGGAGAAGGGGAGGCAGGTGCGACGCTCTCCGCCCAGCGCTCGGTAAACGGCTCGAGGCTCGCGGTGCCGTAACTCGCATCGGCGACCATCGGCGCATCGCAGAGTGCGTGGAGCAACGGCAGCGTGGTCGGCAAGCCCCCGACGACGTACTCGGCGGTGGCGCGTTTCATCCGGGCGAGCGCCTGTTCTCGCGTCGGCGCCCAGACGATGAGTTTGGCGACCATTGAATCGTAATCGGGAGAGATCGTCATGCCGACGTGCGCTGCCGAATCGACGCGGATGCCGAGCCCGCCGGGCTCGCGATAGCGGTCGATCGTACCGGGAGCGGGGCGAAAATTCTGCGCCGGATCTTCGGCGTTAACCCGCCCTTCGATCGCGGCACCGCGAAAGTGCAGCTGCTCTTGGGCGAACCCGAGCGGCTCGCCGGCGGCGACGCGGATCATCTCGCGCACGAGATCGATGCCGGCGATCTCCTCGGTTACCGTGTGCTCGACCTGAATGCGCGTGTTCATTTCGAGAAAATAAAAGTCATCGCCGACGACAAGGCACTCGATCGTACCGACCGAATCGTATCCAATCGCGCGCGCGGCGCGCATTCCGGCGGCGCGCATTGCTTCGCGCGCGCGGTTGGAGATTAGCGCGGGAGCTTCTTCCCAGAGCTTCTGATGGCGGCGCTGTAACGAACAGTCGCGGTCGCCGACGTGCAGCACGGTGCCGTGTTTATCGGCGAGAATCTGGAGCTCGACGTGCTTGGGGTTGTCGAGGTAGCGCTCGGCGTAGACGACGGGGTTCTTAAAATAGGCCTCCGCTTCGCGTACCGCGGTCGTAAAGGCGCTCTCGATATCGTCGAGCGTACGGACGATCTTCAAGCCTTTGCCGCCGCCGCCGCCGGAGGCTTTCAGCGCGAGCGGGAGGCCGAAGCGCTCGACGGCTTCGCGGACCGCGTCAAGATCCGCGAGCGGCTCCGTGCCGCCGGGAACGAAGGGGACTTTCGCTTTCGCCATCGCGGCACGCGCGCGCAACTTATCGCCCATCGCATCGATAGCGTCGGGATGCGGCCCGATCCAGGTGAGGCCGGCGGCGATGACCCGGCGTGCGAAGCCCGCATTCTCAGCGAAAAATCCGTAGCCGGGGTGGATGGCATCGGCACCGCTGCGCGCTGCAATATCGAGAATTGCGTCGGCGTTGAGATAACTCTGCGCCGGCGCCGCACCGCCGAGAAAATAGGCTTCGTCGGCGATGCCGACGTGAAGCGCATCGCGATCCGGCTCGGAGTAGACGGCAACGCCGACGATTCCCATCTCGTGCAAGGTGCGCAAGATGCGGATCGCGATCTCGCCGCGATTGGCGACGAGGACTTTAGAGAACACGGGTACTCCGTGCGCTCGCGCGAAGTTCATCGAAGGTTCGATCGGGTTCGCGCCCGGCGCGACGCCAGGGCGCGAGAACCGGCTCGGAGAGCTTGGGTCGCTCCATGCTGCCGAGCAGCGCGGCGAAAATCGCCGCGGCCTCTTCTTGCGTTGGGGAGGGAACGATCACGCGGGCCGCTCCGTCGGCGGAAACATTCCCATCGCATGGAAGCCGGCATCGACGAAGTGAATGTCGCCGGTGATCGCCGCGGCGAGCGGCGATGCGAGATAGACGGCGGTGTTGCCGACATCCTCGATGGTCACGTTGCGCCGCAACGGTGCGGTCGCCGCGACGATATCGAGCATTTTCGTAAAGCCGCCGACCTGCCGCGCGCTCGCGGTCTTAATCGGCCCCGCCGAGATACCGTTCACGCGAATGCTCCGGTCGCCGAGATCGAAGGCGAGGTAGCGAATCGATGCCTCCAATGCAGCTTTCGCGATACCCATCAGGTTATAGTTCGGGACGATCTGCGTAGCGCCGAGGTAGGTCATCGCCATAATCGAGGCACCGTCGTTGATATGGTCGTGCAACGCTTGCACGAGTGCGATCAACGAGTACGCCGAGACATCGAGCGAGAGTGCGAAGCCATTGCGCGTGGTGTCGTAGACCTTCCCGACGAGATCCTCTTTGTTCGCGTAGGCGATCGAATGGACGAGAATATCGAGCGATCCGAAATCGCGCGCGAGTGCCTCGCTCATCGCGGCGATCGACGCGTGGTCGCCGACGTCGCACGGGAGCACCGGGCCGCCACCGAGTTCGGCGGCGAGTTTCTCCACTTCGTCGCGCACGCGCTCGCCCTGATAGGAGAACGCGAGCTGCGCGCCATGCTCGTGCATCTTGCGGGCGATGCCGGTAGCGATCGACCAACGATTCGCGACACCCGTAATGAGGGCGCGCTTGCCTTCAAGAAGTTTCACGAATCGATAGATAGCAGGGAGCCGC
>JABEUW010000153.1 GCA_013043945.1 Vulcanimicrobiota bacterium
GACGGCCCAATCGAGATCGTCGGCCTGGGTGGCGGCCGGCACGGGACCGAGTTGCGCTACGGGGCGACCGTTCTTCGTGATGACGATCGTTTCGCCGCGCTCGGCTTCGTTGATGAGCGCAGAGAAATGCGTTTTGCCCTCGAAGGCGCCGACGGTTTTCATGACACGACTAGTTTAGCCGACTGGTTGTTGTTTGGCTACAGCTCGACGACGAGTTCGTCACCCTCGCGGCGGACCGGGAAGCTCGGCACCGGCATCACCGCCGGGAGCGTGAGCGCCTCGCTAAACAGGCATCAACACCCCGCCTTCGATGAGCCCGAAAACGTGCTCCGCGATGCGCTGGGCAACCGGCTTGCTTTGAATGAGCAGCCCGAGCTCGATGTTCACGTCGATGGCGTTCGCGGTTAGGTTGGCGCTCGTTACCAGCGCGCGGCATCGATCCGCAACGACGGCTTTTGCGTGCAAGAGGCTGCCGGGTGGTCGCAATTCCTTCGGCCAAACGTAAGCGTGCGCGTTCGGCATCGTTCGGAAATCCAACAAGCCGTCGTCGTTGCCGCGAAATCTGCCGGAGCTCTCTTCGGCCGACTCCAGTACAAAATGGAGCCGAACTCCACGCGAGGCCGCGGCGTAAAAAAAGTTCTTCGTTCGCCGATGAAATCAATTCTAACAGCGCAGCGGCGCTTCTACGCGAGGGCGTTGCCGTCGCCGATGGGCCGGTCCAGACCACATCAACCTGCAAATCGCGAACGTTGCGCGCGGCTACGGCGAGCGCCGTGTCTACTGCTACCGCAACGGTGGGGAAGAAGAGCAGATCGACGATGGCATCCTCGCACGAACGATTCGTCGGTACATCGACCGCGCGAATGAATTCTTCGAGCGGGGGAACGGCGTCTCGCTCTTCGTCGGAGGTTGCCGCATCGGCGATGCGTCGCTCCTGCGCGTCGATCCATGCGCGATAGGGCGTAACGACTGGTTGAAGACGTTCGCGAAATTGCGTATCGGGCGTTGCCGCGAGCGCTGCCATGTCGCGTTCGAGTGTTGCGAGCAACGGTTCTCGGCGACATTTGGTTGGTCGGTACGCGCGAGCTCGTAGGTGGGAACGTTGCAGGTTTCTACGGAGACGGCGCGGCGCTCCTCGCCGGGTGCGCGTTCGGCGCGAACCGCGACGCCGTGGCCGACGGCAAACTCCAGTGCGCCGCGATAGAGCATTGCGAGCTGTGCCCGCTCCCCATCGGTTTCGCTCTGCGTACGTTCGGAATGGCTGCGCTCGAGAAAAATGGGACGCCCATCAGGGGCACGCACGGTGAGGGCGGCCTGGAAGAGCCAGCGCTCGTCGGCGTTACTTTTTACCGAGGTTTGCTTGTTGACGAGAAAGAGCGTTACCAGCCAGCTGCCGTCGTCACGTTGCCGTGCGCGCCCGCGAACCACCACTGCGGGCTGTTCTACGACCGGCACAGCCGCTTCGATATCGCCTAAAAGAAGCGCGATTTGCACGATTCCTTCGCGGGGATAGCGTTGCCAGACCGGGAGCTTCTCACGATCGGCATCGCTTTTTCGGATGTGAAAGCCCTCGACCGTACGCAGTTCGTCGGTATCACGCGGCTCTTTGAGGTAGTGCCCTCAACTCGCGCGCACCTCGATCTCCGTTGCGCTTGCATCGACGACAAAACTCAAACCGAGCGAGGACGGAAAAAACCGATGGCAGCGCTGCGATCGCTCTCCGCTCCCTCCTCGTCCTCGCCATCAACCTTGCCTGCTTCGTCGAAGCGCGCCGGATCGGTACGGACATCGCGTGGTGCGAGCATCCCGACGAGATAGCGATCGCGAACGAGTGGCTTTGCAGGCAGCGTCTCGCGCAGCCCAAAGGCCGGCCCATGGAGATCGCCGACAACGAGCCGCTCGAACTCATCGCGGACCTGCCAAGGCGATAAAGAACCGGCGGCCACTGTTAGGGCAGCCGCTTTGTGGTGCGCCCGGTTTTGGACGGCTGCGCGCCGCCTAATTCTGCGAAGGCTTTCACGAGCTGTTGCTTTCTCTTACGCGTGTCGCGCGGCAACATGAGCGGAACGACATCGCAGTCAAGTGCATCGGCGACACGAACGATCCGCTGAAATTTTGCACGGCTCAGGCCCCCGCTAAGATCGCGTGACACCACGGCTTTATCAGCACCCAAGCGTGCCGCAAGTTCGTTCGACGAGACGTTCGCCTCTTCCATCGCTCGGTGGATTTGATGTTCGAGCGAGAATACCGCCGCCATCTCCGTGATGCGCGCCGCACGTTTGGGGGAACGCTCTCGCACGCGCTCTATGAGGGTTGTCCCACCACGGCGCCGATGCGTCGGTTTATTAGTCTCGGTCATAGTAGTGCAGCCCTTTCAATGCTCGATGGTAATCTTGACGTTGCCGGAGTGCGCGCTCGATCGCTCTGTCGCCACGCTTATCGCGTTTCTGGCCCTGCTTCTCGTAGGGCGGCCCGCAGACAATCCACGCGTTTGACCCGCTGGCGTGAAAGGCCGGGTAACGTAATCTGCCGACCTTGATTGCGAGAATCAGTGGATCCTCCGACTCGACGTTGAGCTGGCTTGGCGGCAAACGATCGCCGAGCCGGAGGTCGCCCCATGCTTCGAGGCGAGCGAGTAACTCGTCTTGGTTCGCTGCCGTCATGCGTTCGAATGCATCGAGCCCAGGCATTTCTCCGTTGTCGTTCCAATACCACTCGAAGGCGCGCTTTGTTCCTTCGTGGATCACGAGGTTCTCGGCTGTTCGCCTCAAAGACACGATAGCACGCAGTTGATTCTAGTGTCAACTTGCTTGTCGATCGGTTGGTGCGGTACGGTGCCGTCGAATCGTCGCATATTCATGAATCGACCCTATCCGGCGGGACTGCCAACTGGTTGGCAGTATGCGGAGGTAATGGGGACTCTCCTGTTACGAGAACCCGGCGCCGACCAACTCGCGGCCCTCCGTCGGCGGATGCATAACGATCTCGATGCGCCCGCTGAGCGCGTCGATGATCTCCTGAGCGCGCTGTAGCGTGATTCCATAGTACTCGTGCCGTTCGTCGCGCGAGACGAGGCTTTCATGTACGTCGAGCCTCGCCGCTAAGTCGCGTTGCGAGACGCCGCGCGCGATGCGTAGGGCAATGAGAAGCCTGCCGACTTCTTGTAAATTCGTAACCGTTTGAAAATCGCCGCGTCGCACGCTGTCGTACCACTCGACTTCCTCGCGAAGCTGAAGATGGAACGAGACCTCGGCCTCGAGGACACGGTCGATCTGCTCGTCGCTGAGCCCTTCATGTACCAACGCCTCGCGCTTGGCGCTGAGGTGCGCGTCGTCGTCCTTGAGACGACGTACCGCCGTCCTGTAGGCCTTGTCGGTTTTAATCATGATGTTCGTGCTCCCGAATGATTTTCACGATGCGTTTTAGTTTGCCCGTCTCACGCTCGCGGCGGAAGGCAGCCGGGAACTGCAGCTCGTTCCCGTGTTCGCCGCGTATTCCGGAACTTATCGTGTTCGTTAAGCCGTTGCTGAAGATCGCCTGTTGCGAGATCCATGAGTTTGCATTCGAAAGAACCGTCGATGAAGATGTCCCTGACGCCGATCTGCCACAGGTGATCGACGAAAATTCGGAGGTTTCGGACGAGCTGCTCCCGGGTCTTGACGGCCCAAGGCTTGCCGGGTGTGCCCACGACGAGGTGAGAGCGTTCCAACTCACCGAGCGTCAGTTCATAGTCGCCGGACGGCAATAGTCCATCCGAATTAAACGGCGGCAGTTCCGACACAAACCCTCCTAGCGAGTCTAGTGTAAGAAAGTTTGACATAAATGTCAAAATACAGCAAGATCGAGCTGCTCTTCCGCGTGGTGCGACGCAGGACCAGCGCGTACGACTGCTCACAGAAAGGTACGATAGCGTTTCGTACCTGCGAGTCTTAGTGTAGGCCTACAGCTCGACGATGAGCTCGTCGCCCTCGCGCCGGACGGGGAAACTCGGCACCGGCATCACCGCCGGGAGCGTGAGCGCCTCGCCGGTCGTAACGTCGAAGGTCGCGCCGTGGCGCGGGCAGAGGATGCAGCGCCCGTTCAGGGTCCCCGCATCGAGCGGGGCGCCGTCGTGCGTGCAGTAATCCTCGATTGCGTAGAACTCACCGCCGACATTACAGAGCAAAATATCGACGCCGTCGAGTTTATAGGGGCGCGTGGTGCCCGGGGCGATCGAAGCGAAATCCGCGATGCGATGGCCGGCCATTACCCGACCGCACCCTCCATCTCCATCTTGACCAATCGGTTGAGCTCGACCGCGTACTCCATCGGCAGTTCCTTGATGAAGAAATCGAAGAAGCCGTTGACGATCATCGCGGTCGCGTCAGCTTCCGCGAGCCCGCGGCTCATCGCGTAGAAGAGCTGGTCTTCGCCGATTTTGCTGACGCTCGCTTCGTGTTCGACCGTTGCGAACTGTTCGTCGATCTTCATCGTCGGTTTGGTGTCGCTGCTCGAGATATCGTCCATCAACAGCGCATCGCAC
>JABEUW010000154.1 GCA_013043945.1 Vulcanimicrobiota bacterium
GCTCAGGTAACCTCCGCGGTCGGCACGGCGTACGGGCTTGCGATTCCCGGCTTTCCGTTTGCCGGAAAAACGGGAACCGTCGAGACCGATGGCGGGAATGGCCCGAATACGACCTGGTTCGTTTGCTGGGCGCCCTTGAAACACCCGAAACTCGTTATCGCCGTTTACGTCGATCGCAGCGGCGGCTACGGTGCGAACGTTGCCGCGCCGATCGCGCGGAAAATTATGATCCGGTACTTCCGCCTGAAGGTATAGCGTCGAGCTTCGCCAGCTCGGCGAGCGCGTCGTCGAGAAGTGCGTCGAGCACGCGGTCGCTATGGGTCGCAATAATACGATGGAACTCCGCAACGGGGAGCTCACAAAGGAGGGAGAGGCTCTCTGCCGCGCGCGTGCGATAACGCGAGAGAATATCGTATTCATCGCCGTGAAGGAGCACCGAGGTCGGCAGTAACAATGCGTTAACGACCCAAGGAAGTGCCGCGCCGATCGGTTCGTTTTCGAGGCGGCCGCGTAGCTTCGCGAGTTCGTCGAGATCGACGCTCCCGGCAAGGAGGCAGATGTCTCCCGTCGCCACCGGCATCTCCGTTCCCGTCGGCGCCGCGAGCAACGCATCGAGCATCGAACGCAATGCAATTCGCCCGGCGCCGTCCTCGATATCTTTCGTCGAAACGACGGGGCGCGGCCGATTCAACGTCATCGCGAGTCGCGCGATCGGCGCATTCATCGCCTCGCGCGCATCGCGCAGCGCAGCATCGAGCGCCGGCGCCGCATCCATCGCTCGCTCCGGCAGCAGGCGCTTGAGGGCGATAAGATGGCGCAACATGCCGCCGCTATCCGCCCGTTCGATCGTGCGCAGTTCGTCGCTCAATCGAAGGTGTGCGAGGTCGAGAATTAGTACCGAACGCGCGCCGGGCGGCCGCACCTCGCCGTCCTCACCTTCTCGTATCGCCTCCTCGGGTTCGAGCTGCGATTCCACCGGTTCGGTAGCGGCAAAACCGGGAAAGAGTGCGCACAGCGTTCGCGCCATCGATGCTCTCCGTTTGTGGTCGCATTCACCGAGATATCGTTCGACCAGTCCGCTCTCGCCGCGCACGATCAATGCGTGGGCGGCCGCAGTTGCAACCACCTCGCTCGGATCGGTCAATGCGTAGGCGAGTAATGCGGCGCTTCGCTCGTCGTGCCGCCCTTCAATCGAGAAGAGGATATCGCAGCGCGCGGCTTCAGGAAGCATCGCAAACTCCGCCGCCTCACGTTTCCCCCACGTCGGCTCGTCGACCGTTGGCGATAGCGGCGGCGCCTCGGGCGGCATCGTCGTCGCTACGGGCGGGGGCTCCGCAACGTTTTCGGAACGCGGCAAAAAGCGTGCGGCGAGAATAACGATCGCGCCGATCACGAAGAGCGCCAGGATCGCAAGCCCAACATTCATCGTACTTGTAGGATCGCGAGGCTCTCGCGAACGCCGGCGAGTGCGGCATCGAGGCCGTCATCGGTGCCGCGCGTTAAGCGGTCGAGAAACTCCGATGGGTCGCACGCGAGGAGCGAGCCGAGTGCCGCGCAGAGCGCCGAGCGATAGCGTGCGACGGGCACGCGTTCGTCGGGTAGGAGATGCGCGAGCGCGAACCACGGCAACGCGCTGGCGAGCGGCGCCTCGGGGAGACGCTCCAGCAGCGCACGCATCTCATCGCCGTCGAAATGCCCGGTCAGCGACGCGACCTGTCCCGAGGGAAGCGTCGGCGCTCCGCGAGCGAGAGCGGCATCGGCGAGCGCGTTTTCGATCGATGCTCGTAGAGCGGGGGTTTCGAGCTCGCGTTCGACCATCGCGTAGTGTGCGATACGCAGTTTTATAAAGAGTCGATCGAGCGATTCGCGCAAAGCGTCGCGAAGCAGGTCGAGCGATGGCAGCTGCGCCGAACCAACGGCATCGGGGAGCAAGGCACGCAGCGCGAAGAGGTGACCGACGATTTTTCCCGGGCGAAATTCGCCGAGTTGCCGCTCGATTTGCGCGAGGCGTTCGGGGCCGAGTACGACGAGCGTACCGACCCGCGAACGCGAAACCATACTGCCGTTGAGTACCGCCGGCATGATTGCCGACGGCGTGAGCGTCTCCGCAGGCGGCCGCTCCGCGCGCTGTACCTCAACGTAGGGCGCCTGCTCCACGGTGCGCTGCTCGCCGAGTACGCTACCAACGATGCCGTCGAGGCCGAAGGGGAGCCCCGCAATCGAGCCCGCGAGCAGCGGCGTCGCGCGCACTTGTAGCTCGCCGGAGAGGATCTCGTCACTGCGCTCGCCGTCGTAGGAGACGCGGGCCTTCCGTACGATACGCTCGCCGAGCTGCAACTGATTGTGCGCGACGTCGCGCCAGCGAATGACGGCTTCGACACCTGGTTCTACTGCAGTAAACACGATACCACGCCCTGCGGCAAAGGGCGGTAGCGTGCCGACATCGCGAACCGAGACGCCGTTCACGGTCGTGGAGTTCGGTACGTAGATTACTGTTTGCGGCTGCTCGATCGCAATTTCGACTCGGCGCGCCGTGCCGTCGCCGCTATTTCGTAAGCGCAACGTCCAATCGATGCTCTCGCCGGCTTCGATACTCTCGTTGGGTTCGCTGCGTAACGTTCCCGCCGCAAATTCCGGTTGCGCGGTCGTCGCGATGGTCAGCCGTTCGAGTTGCACCGGAACCATAGCGTCGGCGGTCACGACGGCATCGAGCGTCAGTGGAAATTCGCGAGCGAGGCTGCGAAGCAATCGTATGCCGACTCGTACCTCCGCGCTCGCTCCCGCGGCGATCTCACCGACGAGCACGGCGGAGTTTGCGCGGGTCGCCCCCTCGACGCTCTCGATCCGTGCCTCCGGCGCCAGAAAGAGGCGAACGCCGACATTCTGCGCCGAATCGCTACCGACGTTTTCGAGGTGGAGCGTCACCTCGGTGACGCGATTCGGACGGAGTGCTTCACCATCAGGTCGCTCGAGGCGCGAGCGCTCGGGAGAGAAGAGTGGATGCGAATCGACCGTCCAGCGAAGATCTCCGAGCGAACGCTCCTCGCTCTCTTGTGAAGTGAGGGTGACGCGCAACGAAGCCTCAGTGCGATCGCGCAGCGGGCTTTGCAAGCGCGCGCGCAGATGGAGCATTCGCGGATGAAAGGGTTCGAGCGCGCCGATTTCAAGACGGCGGTCGACGAGCGCGCGTGGCGTTTCGTTCTCGAAAACTTCGAGGCTCTCGAACTCGGGATCGTACGCGAAGAGCAGCGCGGCATCGTGTGCGGTCGCCGATCCGGTGTTCGCAATCGAAATCTCGCCTTCGACGCTCTCGCCGGGGCGCACCAGCCCCGTACCGATTCGCGCGATCCGATTCCGACGCGGTACGAAATGCGGACGTGAAACGATGGTGAGCCGCCGTTCGAAATACCGCTCGCCGAGCGCAGCGGAGGGCTCCCATGAAACGCGCGCGCCGACGGAGAGCTCCTTACCGGGCGATTGCGGTGAGGCAAGCACGAACTCCACCGCGAACTCCGTCGATTCGCCGGCATCGAGCGTACCGATCTCGAAGCGCAGGTTTTCGCGCTTGCGTTCGCGCAGCGGCGCGCCGTCGAGATGAGCGCTCGCGCGAACGACCTTGAGCGCGGGATCGACCGTTAGGGTGAGGTCGACGCGCTCGGCGCGCGCGTTCCCATCGTTTTGGAGCGAGATCGATACCCGCAAGCGTTGGCCGGGGAGAATCTCCCCCGTCGACGGTTCGACGCGCAGCGCGTTCCGTTCGCCGGAGAACTCCGGTGCGGCGGTAACGGTGAGCGAGCTCTCGGGAAGATCGAAAGCGAGGCTCTCCTGCGACGCAATTTGCGCCTTGAGCAGAATCGTCGTCGCATCGGGGAGCGGCGCGTCGATCCGCACGCGATACTGCAGCGTCGCGGTCGCACCCGAAGCGAGCGTTCGTGCGACGACCGGGGCGTAGAGACGGTCGAAGGCGATCCCGAGCTCCCCTTCGAGCTCGCGCCCATTGATGCGGACCGAACCCGGCACGTACTGCGTTTTCTCGGGAATCGGCGCGAGAACGACGACATCGTGCGCGCTCGATTCGCCCGCATTGTGGACGCGCACGGTCACGAGCGCCTCGCCGCCGGGGAGGGCGTCGCCGCGCGATTCGAGGATCGCGCCGCTACCCGGATTGCGAAGATTGGGTTTACTGCGCGCGATGAGGCGCACCACGTTCGAACCGACGGGCTCGAGTTCGAAGCTGGCGACCGCCGCCTGGATCTCCACGGTGCTTCCGTTCTCGATCGCCCCCGCGACGCTATAGCAGAGCTCGATGCGTCGGCGCTGCCCGGGCGCAACGTCGCCGATCGCCGCTCCCGCCGGAGCGAGCAACGGCGTGTTGCTCTGCTCGTCGTCGAGAAGCGCCCCATCGAGCGTCCCCGAGCCCACGAGATAGACGAGCCCTTCGGGGAGGTTCAGGCGCACGCGCACCCCGGTCGCCGGGGCGCCGCCGTGGTTGGTAAAAGTGAAGGCCGCGCGCACCGTCATCCCAGGTTCCAACTCACGTTCGGGCGAAACGTCGAGCGTTCGAAGCCCCTCGGGTAACGTCGGCGATCCCGGAGCGAAGATTTCCGCAAGGGTGCGCATGACGCCGCGTAGCTTCGCCGTGCAGAAAGGATCTCCGTTTAACGATGATTGCCTCGAAAGAACAGCGCACCGCTAAAGCCCTCGGCCGTCTCGGTGCCGAAAATGCATTCCAGGTCCTCGCGCGAGCGCGCGAAATCGAAGCGACCGGAAAACGCGTCGTCCACATGGAGATCGGCGAACCCGACTTCGACACCCCCGAACATATCAAGCGCGCCGCGACCGAAGCGTTGAACGCCGGACACACGCATTACTCGCCCTCGGCGGGCGTGATGGAATTACGCGAGTGCATCGCCGATTTCGTCTCGCGCTTCCGCGGGCTCACGCCGGCATATACGCCGGCGAACGTCACCATCGGCCCCGGGCTCAAACCGATCGTGTGGAACCTGCTCTCGGCGTTGCTCGATCCCGGCGACGAATTTATGTATTTCGATCCCGCGTACCCCGCCTACGCCTCCGCGGCGAGCTATCTCGAAGCGAAGGTCGTCGCGATTCCGCTGCAAGAAGCGCGTAATTGGCGTATGGATCTCGACGAACTCGAACGGCGTGCGAGCGACAACACGAAAGTGCTGCTCATTAACTCACCGCACAATCCAACCGGCGGCGTCCTCACCCGCGGCGATTTGGAGCGCATCGCCGAGATCGCGATTCGGCACGATATTCTCGTGATCGCCGACGAGATCTATTCGCGGAACTTCTACCTCGATTCACCGTATCTCTCGATTGCAACGCTGCCGGGAATGCGCGAGCGCACCGTTATCCTCGATGGCTTCTCAAAAGCCTACGCGATGACGGGATGGCGCCTCGGCTACGCCGTCGGCCCCGAGAAAATCATCAACGCGACGACGCTCTTTAATAACAACACCTTTAGCTGCGTGACGACGTTCGTGCAGATGGCGGGCATCGCCGCGCTCACCGGCCCCGAGGAGCCGGTCCACGAGATGAATGAGATGTTTCGCAGACGGCGCGACAAAATCGTCGCCGGGCTCAACGAGATTCCCGGCTTTTCGTGCAAGATGCCCGAGGGTGCGTTCTACGCTTTTGCCAACGTGCAGCAGATCACGCACGACGACCGCAAACTCGCGACCTATCTGCTCGAAAACGCAGGCGTCGCGTTAACCGGCGGGGCCGCGTTCGGCAAAGCCGGCGAAGGCTACCTCCGCTTTAGCTACGCCGCTTCACTCGAAGATATCGATTACGCGCTGGCACAGATCAAAGCGGCGCTGCCGAGTTTCAAGGCGTAGCACGCTGTTGTTCGACGGCGTCAATCTCCTCGCTCTCGCCCTCGCCCTTATGCTCGCGAGCATGTTGATACGGACGACTTCGTCGCAGGCGATGCTCCGGCTCGCATTGCTCTGGTGCATACTCTTCATTCTCGCGCGCGGTATTTTCGTCGTCGACCGCGCGCTACCGGGCGGATGGACGTGGAAGATCGTCGAGATTCTCCCGGCACTCGTTTTTCTGGGGCTATCGCTGCTGCGTCACGAGCCGCAACGCTTCGGCGGATATCCCTGGGCGCGGCGCAATACTCGTGGAGAGACGCCGTGATCTTCATCCAGGCGCTCTTCGCGTTCGCATGGATCGCCATGGCGCTGCGCACCGAACGGGGTGCGCCGTTCTTACGCGCTGCGTGGATCTTCTTTGCGTTCTCGACTGCGGCTCTCGCCCTTGCCAGGCTCTCGGCGCTTCAGGTACCCGGCACGCTCCGAACCGGTGATTTCGTCGCCACGATTCTGTTCATCGTGCTCGCGATCGTCGCGTACGTATACTCCCGCGTTCGCAACGAGCCGCAGAAGGCCCGGCGCTGGATCTGGGATCGTTCATACTCCGAATAAGCGGCGCTAGAGCAGCTTCATCGCTCGCTTCACCTCAGCGAGAACCTCGCCGGCAACCGCGCGCGTGCGAGCGGTCCCTTCGGCGATAATCCGTTCGACTTCGCCGGGATCGCTCCGGAAGAGCCGGTAGCGCTCGCGCACCGGGGCAAGATAGGCGTTGAGCGCCTCGGCAAACGCCGCTTTATCGGCGGCGCAGCCGAGCGCGCCGCTGCGACACTCGGTCGCGATCCGTTCGAGCGCGGCCTCCGGCACCAATTTCCAAAGCGCGAAGACCGGGCATATCTCCGGACGTCCGGGATCGCCCTTTCGTAATTTCTGCGGATCGGTAAACATCGTACGAATGCGCTGCGTCGTCGTCGCTTCATCATCGGCGATAAGGATCGCGTTGTCGTAACTCTTGCTCATCTTCCGGCCGTCGGTCCCCGGAACTTCCGGGAACTCCGAGAGCGTCGGTTGCGGCTCGACGAGAACCTCGCTTCCCCCACCGTACAGATGGTTGAAACGGCGCACCACTTCACGGCCGAATTCGAGATGTGCGACCTGATCGCGCCCGACGGGGACGCGCTCGCCGCGCACGACGGCGATATCGCAGAGCTGCAACAGTGGATAGCCGAGGAAACCGTACGTCGCAATCTCGGCACCGAGCGCTTCGATCTGCCCTTTATAGGTCGGGACGCGTTCGAGCCACGAGAGCGGCGTGATCATCGAGAGCAGCAGGTGGAGTTCGGCGATCTCCGGCACGGCGCTCTGCAAGAAAATCGTCGCCTTCGTTGGATCGACGCCGGCGGCGAGCCAGACGGCGACCATCTCGTTGCGCTCGTCGCGAATCGCTTGCGGATTCTCGAAACCCGTCGTGTACGCATGGATATCGGCGATCTCGAAATAGGCCTCCGCGCTATCGCAATAATCGCGCCACTGCGTGAGCACGCCGACGAGATGACCGATATGCAGTCCGCCCGTCGGGCGCATGCCCGACATCACGCGCGGTTTTCTTTCGAATGCCATCGTTCGTTTCTACCTTGCCGTTGCCGCAAGCGTCAATGCGTTATAGCGCCTCACCGAGCCGAGCGCGCACCAACGCGCGCGCCGAGCGCAGCGCATCGCCGATCGAAGCGCCGTCGGCGAGTGCGGCGGCGATGCCGAATGCGAGCGTGCAGCCCGTCCCGCGATGCTTTCCCGGAATGCGCGATGCAGCGAGCGATTCCGAGCGAATGCGGTCGCGAGCGCGCTCGACGAGCACGTCGCGCGGTTCGTCGGCGAGATGCCCACCGGTCAGGACGACCGCGCACCCACCGAATGCGAGTATGGCGCGCGCCGCCTCATCCATCTCCTCGCGCTCGATTGAGGGGCGCCCTAAGAGCGCGGCGGCTTCA
>JABEUW010000155.1 GCA_013043945.1 Vulcanimicrobiota bacterium
ACGTCCATCGCCAATCGCTCCGCCGAGAGCCCCGAGGCACTGATATCGATCGCGGTATAAAAGCCCATATTACGGTTGTTCCTTGATCGCTTCGGAGTATCGGTTGTACTGCTGCAAGAGCAATTTCGCCATATCTTGCGCGTATCCGGAATTCATCGAGAGATGCGCCATCTCTTGATCGATATCGACGTTGCTCCGATCGACGCGCATCTGCGTCCCGGTATCGACGATGGGAACCGGATCGAACGGTTTCGGCGGCGCTCCGGCACCAATTGCAAACTGTCGCGAACTATTGGTCTTCATCGGCAACTCGGTCGTCGAGGGTGGCGTACCCAACGATTCGGCGAGCAGTTCTTTGAAATCCGTCGTCGTGCGCCGATAGTTCGGCGTGTTGACGTTGGCGATGTTATTCGCGATCTGCGTCTGCTCGAGCCCGGCGCCGGACAAGCCCTCCTTGAGAACGTTGACCGTCGAACCGAATGAGAGCCCTGGAATCTCTGCCATCGTCTTCTCCTATCGGCGTTCGCGCCCGGGAACTTGAGTTTCGAGCTCCCCTTCGCTTCACGCTCGGTGCGCGGCGAATTGCGCCTCATAAAGTTTGGCGTAGGCTCCACCCCGGGCTATCAGCTCCTCGTGGGTCCCCGATTCGGCGATCCGGCCATGCGCGAAGTAGAGGATGCGATCGGCGCGCCGGATCGTCGAGAGGCGGTGCGCGACGATGAGCGTCGTCCGTCCGGGAAGCAAGCGGTCGAGTGCCGACTCGATCAGTGTCTCGGAGTGCGTATCGAGCGCGCTCGTCGCTTCGTCGAGGATCAAGATCCGCGGATCGCGCAGGATCGCCCGCGCGATCGCGATCCGCTGCCGTTGCCCGCCGGAGAGCCGAACACCACGCTCGCCGACCTCGGTCTCGTAACCCTCGGGGAGCTCCGAGATGAACTCATCGGCGTTCGCCTCCCGCGCGGCGGCGACGACCGCCGCCTCATCGGCCTCCAGGCGCCCGTAGCGAATATTCTCGAGGATACTCCGCCGGAAGAGCTGCGGGTCCTGAGGAACGATGGCGATCGCCGCGCGCAATGCGCCGAGCGAAAAACCGTCGAGCGGATGTCCGTCGATCGAGATACGCCCCGACTGCGGCTGGTAGAAGCGCGGAACGAGATTGATGAAGGTCGTCTTCCCCGCCCCCGAGGGGCCGACGAGCGCGACGATCTCGCCCGGCGCGATATCGACGCTGACGCCGTCGAGTGCCGGGCTCTCCCCCTCGGCGTACGCGAAGCGAACCTCCTCGAACGTGATGCGTCCCTCGATCGTCGGCGCAGGCAACGTTCCGACGGGATCGGCATTCTCGGTGGGAAGATCGACGATTTCATAGATGCGGCCGGTTGCAACGATCGCGCGGTTGATATCGCCGACGAACGCCGCGACGCGGTTGAGCGGGTTCACGAGATTCACAAGTAAGAGATAGTATTCAAAAACCTCGCCCACGTTCAGACGCCCGACTAACACTTCGCGAGCCGAGAGCCAGATCACCACGGTGACCGCAAGGATCATAATCGTGCTCACGACCATCGGCTGCGTCTGCACGAATTGCGTCATTTTCAGCGATGCGGTGACGTAATCTTCGGTCCGTTTGCGGAAACGGTCGACCTCGTAGGATTCGCGCCCAAAAGCTTTGACGATGCGCTGCCCTTGCAACATCTCGCTTAACGCTGCGATGACGTCGGCGATGCGCATCTGCGTCGTCGTTGCGCTGCGAGTAATCAGCCGCGAGAAGCGCGAGACGGCGAGCGAGATCACCGGAGCGACGAGAACCAGCACGACGGTGAGCAACCAATCGAGCCAGAGCATAACGGCGAAGTTCGACACGAAGGACACGACCGAGACGACGAGTTGCGGCAGCGAGGTCGTCACCGCATCGCTAACGATCTGCAAGTCGGAATTGAAACGCGAGATCAAGTCGCCGGGGCGCCAGCGGTCGAAGACCGGGAGCGGCAAGCGCAATATCCGATCGACCAGTTGCAACCGTAACATCGCGATGAAGTTCTGGCCGCACCACGCGGTCGCATAGGTCTCCGCGTAGGTCGCCCCTTGAGCGGCGATCAAGGGGAGGGCGACGAGTCCGAGCATGCGGTAGAGCACGGCGAGATCGGGATGCTTCGCTTCGAGGACGCGCGAAATGATCTGTCCGAACGCCCAGGGCGGCACGGTGGTGAGCATGCCGGCGAAGGTTCCTAATGCCGCGGCAACGGCGAGGCGCCCGATATAGGGGCGAGCCTCGCGCGATAGGCGTGCCAAGGTTTCGTTCCGCGTCATGATACCGGCGCGAAGTTGCTTTACCGCGCCGATGAAACCTCTCGGGGCCCGGCGCGGTACGTGCAGGCAAAGGGAGAATCGAGAATGGACTGTTTCTTTCACGCTCGCGTACCGGCCGTCGCCAACTGCCCGACCTGTTCGAAGGGGATCTGTGCGACCTGTCGCGACAGCAGCGGGCTCTGCCCGAGCTGCCGCCTCGCCGCCCGCATCGAGGGCGCGAGTTCGCAGACGACGTTGACCGGAGGACGCGCTCCCTATCGCGGCGGTGGAGCGAGCTACGAGAGCGGCGCCGTCGTGCCGCCGCGGGCGGCGGCCGTGAGTGTCGGCGATCCGCTCGACCCGGTCGAATCGCGCGCGCTCGTCGCGCTCGGCTATCCGCTCCTCCCGCTCGCATTACTCTCGCTGCTGGAACGCCGCCGCTCGCGTTTCCTCAAACGTGCCGCGATGCAAGCGATCGGTTTCAACCTCGCCTTCGCTGCCTTCTGGGGCATTCTCCAACTCATGAGTTCGCTCGCGATCCCCTGGATCGGCGTCGAATCGGCAATCCTCATTCCATTCCTCGTCCCGCTCTTTTTGGTCGCCTCGGTCTACTACGGCGTGAAGACCTGGCATGGCGACGAAGTGCGCGTGCCGATCGTCACCGATTGGATCGAAGAGCACCTACCGGCGGCATAGCCGCTCTTCCCTCCGCGTAACGCGCCAGAAAGGCAATGGCGCGTTCGCGGTGATCGAGCATCGGACGCGGATAGCGCTCGATTTCGAAGAGATCGAGCGCGAGTTGCCGTTCGTGCCAGGCATGGAGTTGGCGCGCGTCGGAGAGCAGCGCGAGTTCGGGAATCCACCGGCGCACGTACCGTGCCTGCGGGTCGCCACGCAGAAACTGTCGCTGCGGGTCGATGATACGCGGGAAATGCATATCGACGCGGAGCCCCGCGCTCCATCGCCAATTGCCGATCGCCAGTGCCGGTTCGTCCTCGGTTAAGAGCCGCTCCCACGCCTCCATTCCCACGCGCCAATCGAGCCCGAGATCGAAGCAGCAGAACGATGCAACGACGGCGCGCACGGCCGGATGCATCGAGCCCGTTGTGACGAGTTCGCGCATCCCCGCATCGACGAGCGGAAATCCGGTCCGTGCCTCCAGCACGCTCGCAAATTCACGGCTCCCGCGCGCGAAGAGTCGCTCCTCCGGTTGCGACGCGCTCTCGCTCCCGGCGAACAAGAGAAAATCTCGCCGGGCCATCGCGCGAAGAAAACGCTCGATGCCTGCGCGTTCCTCGGCGAGCAAGAACGGGTCTTCCAAGCGCTTGCAGACGCTGCGCACGACTTCGCGCCCCGAGAGCAGGCCGAACGAGAGCGGAACTCCGAGCCCGGAGGTAGGGAGCGAGGGCGTCCGCATCGCGCGCGCGTATTCGACCAAACGATCGTCGACGAAACGCTCGCATTCGAGGCGCGCCACGCGTTCGCCGACCGAACTCGTCGCACGCGATGCACCGAACTCCTCGGGATGCGGGAGAGGCTCGCTCGGCAGAACGCTCGGCAAAAAATGCGCGGCGGCGTCGATCGGCGCGCGGAGATGCTCGGGCGCGCGCCAGAGACGATAGAAGGCGTTGAAGGAGCGAAAGCCGCCATCCTCATTGTCGTTTGCGATCCGTTCCGGATCGACGGCGAGCGCTTCGTGAGCGGAGAGCGCGCGCAGGCCGAGCTCTTCGACGATTGCCTGCAAGCGCAAATCTTCGCGCGCCCCGGCCGGATCGTAGCGCTTGCTCCAGGCAACAACCCGTGCACCGGTCGCACGCGCGACCGAGCGAATGGTAACGTCGAGCGGCGCCCGACGGACGAGCAATTGCGAACCGCGAGAACGCAGTTCGGCGTCGAGCGCCGCGACCGCCGCGCAGAAATACGCCGCGCGCCGCGGATTACGGGCGAGTCGCTCGCTTCGACGGTGGTCGAGGATCAGGAGCGGAACGATCTTGGTGCCGGGCTCTATCGCCGCAAATAACTCCCGATCGCTCAGGCGAAGGTCGCGGTCGAAAGAGAGCAACGTCGGTGTCATTTCTCTACGGCGATACCGTCGATATACGCTGCAACGTCGGCGAGGTCGCGGCGCGTCAACTGCGCGGGGTAGAGTTTCGGCATCGGCGCTTCGGGCTCTTCGATCGCTGCGAAGATGCGCTTTTCATTCCAGGAGGGCTTGAGCGCATGCAGCGCCGGCCCGAGCCGCGTTCCACGTGCATCGGCCCCGTGGCACGCAGCGCAACGCTGCACGTAGACGCTGCGCCCCCGCGAGCCGTCGCCCTGCATCATCCCTGCGCCGTCGCTCCGCGCGTGCCCGGAGCATGCCGTTAGGAGGAGGGCAAGGCTCGCAATGCCGGCTCGATTCTTCACGCGCCACGCGTTCGCTCCGTGCAGGCGCTTCTCCCCACCATTGGGAAAGGTGCGCCCGTGGCAGGACGCAAGATTTTCCTCCGCTTCGCACAGGCAAGCGATGTGGAACGCCTGACGCGCGAAGGCGTCATCACGGCTCCCCCACCAGCGAAAGAGACGTGGAACCAGCGCATCGTGCGCTGGCTCTCCGAACAACGCGCGGGGCGTCGCGCCGTGCTCGTTGCCGAGGACGCTACCGGCCTGCTCGGCATTCTGCATTTGGTTTTCGATCTTCCCGTCGGTTTCAAAGACCCCGAAGCGGCGAACGGCTTTGATATTGCGATGATCGAGGGGCTTCACCTGCGCGCAGGCGTCCCCCCGGAGGTCGGCAATGAGATGGTTGAAGAGATCCAGCGAATCGCAACGAAGCGCAACGTGACCACCCTCACGTTCTGCATTCCTATGAATCAACCGCGCGCGATCCGGCAAGTTAAAGAGTGGGGCTTCGAAGAGTTCCGTATTATGGCCGAGCCCTCCAAAATGCTCGCGTTTTTCCGGAAGACCGTCTAGAACTCCGACGGATCGAGAACGAGAGTGGCGCCGTGAACGAGATCGAACAGCCGGTCGCACTCTTTCGCAACGCGCGAGCGCTCTATCGCGCACGTCGGTTCGAGGACGCCGCCTCCATCTATCGACGTTGCATCGCCTTGGTTCCCGATTTCGCGACCGCGCGTTTGCGCTATGCCGAACTCCTCGTGCAACTCGGGCGAGGCGAGGAGGCGCTCGCCGAGATTCGCGCGGGCTTTCGGCCGGTCTCGGGGCAGGTGGCCCCATTCCGCGGCAGCGGCGAACCGATTCGCATTCTGCAACTCGGCTCTTCCTCGGTGCAAGGGCAGACTGGGAGCGACCCGATTCTCGACCCGCAGATCTTCGAAACCACCACGATTCTCGTGCAGTATTGGGATCCCGAGATCGCGCTTCCCACGCACGACATCGCGTTCAATCTCATCGCCGATCCCGATATCGACGCGCACGCTCTCGCCATGGCGACCGAATTGCTCGCGAACGATCCCGCCCCGCTGATCAATCCTCCGCACCTGATCGCGGCGACCTCTCGCGTAGCGCATCCGCTGCGCCTGCAAGCGATTCCCGATACGATCGCGCCGATCGCACGCCTGCTGCCGCGAAGCGAAATCGATGCAACCGGGATGCCGTTCCTACTCCGTTCGCCCGGCTACCACAATGGCGCCCATTTCGAACTCATCACGACGGAGGCGGAACTCGAGGTAGCGCTCGCAACGCTCCCAGGGGACGAATTACTGCAGATCGACTACATCGAGAGCGCCGCCGAGGACGGGCGCATACGTAAATATCGCGCGATGATCGTCGACGGTATCCCGTATCCCGCGCATCTCGCAATCGCGCGTCATTGGAATATTCATTACTTTAGCGCCGAGATGGGAGCGCCCGAGCAGGCCGAAGAGATCGCCTACTTGAGCGACCTGCGCGCGCATCTCGGGGACCGCGTCACCGATGCACTCGTTGCCGTCGGCCGTTCGACCGAGCTCGATTACGTCGGGGTCGATTTTGCCGTTTCACGCGATGGGCGGCTCGTCGTCTTTGAGGCGAATGCCGCGATGACCGTCTATCTCCCCGACGAGAATGCCGGAAGCCTCGAACGTCGCAGAGCCGCACTACAAATTTTTGCAGCGACGCGAAAAATGATCGCCGAACGGGTCGCTAGCCGCCGATCTCGCTAAAGGCACGCATCTGCGAGGCGGCCTCGCCGATGCGGAGATGATGGCGTTCGGGCTTCACCAACATTGCGGCATTCAAACGTTCGCGCAGGCGCTCGTCGCTCTCGCCTTCACGGAGCGCCCTCTTGAGATTGAGATGGTTCTCACCGAAGAGGCAGAGGCGAAGCCGCCCGTCTGCGGTCAGGCGCACCCTATTGCAACGCTCGCAATAATCGTGCGAGAGCGGGCTAATAACGCCGATCGTTCCCGCACCATCGGCAAAGCCAAAATAGCGTGCCGGCCCATTGCCGGGTGGCCCTGCAACGGGGACGAGCGACTCGATCGCCGCTATGCGTTCCAGAATTTCGTCCGCTCCGATAAATGCGTCGGCGGCGAGGCCGAGATTTTCGTGCACCGGCATTAATTCGATGAACCGTACCGCAACCTCGTGTTCGCGAGCGTAGCGTGCGAACGCTTCGATTTCGTCGTCGTTGCGCCCGCGCATTGCGACGCAATTCATCTTCACCGGTCGCGCACCGGCACGAACGGAGGCATCGATTGCCGCGAGCACGCTCGCGAGCCCCGGACGACGTGCGAGTGCCTCGAAGCGATCTTCGCGTAACGTGTCGAGCGAGATATTCACGCGCGTGAGCCCCGCCTCCATCAGCGCGGGGAGCTGCTCTTCAAGTAATATCCCATTCGTCGAAAGCGCGATCTCTTCGATGCCGTCTACCGCTGCGAGCATTCCCACGAGACGCGGGAGATCGCGCCGGACCAAGGGCTCGCCACCGGAGATTCGCAGCTTGCGCACGCCGACCGAGGCGAAGACCCGAACGAGTCGTTCGATCTCCTCGAAGCTCAAGATCTGCTCCCGTTCGATCCACGCAAGCCCCTCGGCAGGCATGCAGTAGATGCATCGGAGGTTGCACTTATCGGTCACCGAGATGCGTAGATAATCGATCCGGCGCGCGAACGCGTCGGTGAGCGGTCTGTCGAGAAGGTCGATCGTTTTCACTCTGCTACCCCCTCAACGCCCGGGAGCGCGTTTTTGGATGCAGCGTCGATCTCTTCGGCGACCGTCGCCTCCCGTTCGTTTACCTGCGCCCGCGCCAAGACGCGCAACGCTGCAAGGCCGCCGATTCGGCCGAGCGCCCAGGCAGCGGCTCCGCGCACCAAGGGATGCGGGTCCTCCGCGAGCGCCCGCTCGAGCGCCGGAATGCCGGCACGATCTAACGCATTTCCGAGCCCGATTGCAGCATTGCGACGTAGCACGGCGGCACCGCGCCATCCCATCGCCGTCGGGCGGTAACGGCGCTTGTACGTGCCGCTGCGCAGCGACAGCAGTTCCTGAAGATCGGGAGCTGCGAGCTCCTCCTCGAGCGGGTCGAACGCGGCATCGCCCCGCGTCCCCGCACGAATGGAGGG
>JABEUW010000017.1 GCA_013043945.1 Vulcanimicrobiota bacterium
CTCGAAATCGCCGCGGCGAGATCGTCGTCGCGATAGACGACGTCGGCGAGGGAGTGAAAATCTTCGACCGTGAGATCGGTCTCCAACGAAATGGTACGCAGAGCCGCCGAACTGAGCACGAGATGCGTCTCGACTCCTCCGATCGCGCGCAGTGCCTGCAAGGCCATATAACCGTACGCGCTGCCGCTCGCGCCGCTGATTCCGACGATGATTCGTTTCATTCTCGAGGACCTCGCTTTTTGGGTGCACTTCGCGGGAGGGGACGAAGCCTCTTCCTGAAACCATAGCGCGACGTGAAGTTTGCAATGCTCCGCCCCACGATCGCGCAGGACGCGTCCGCGTGGTCGCACCGCGGTGACCGCGCCGCGCTCGAACGAGCGCTCCTCGCGTATTCGGCGATCTCGCCGGTTACTTCGGCCGCTGCCATCGCGCTCGCGCGAGCGACCGAACGCCCTCTCGCGGCGCTCGATGAAGCGCTCCTTCCGCTCGGCGATCGCGAGCGCGGAGCGTTCGCTGCGTGGCAGAGCGCCGCGAACGATTCGCGAGCGGCCGGCGATCCGTCCCCGCTTCTGCGCCTCCTGGAGTCGGCCCCGCCCTCCGTACCGGAGAGCACCACGCCCTCGGCGCCGGCAGAGATTCCGCCCGTCCCGCCGCCCCCGGAGCCAGCGCGCCCCGTAGCGACGCCGCATCGCCCGTTAAGCGCGTCGGCGCTCAATATGTTCGTCGATTGTCGACGACGCTGGTTTTTCCGTTACGTTTGCGATCCCATCGAGGAGCCCGATTCGTCGGCCGCGAGTTACGGCACCGCATTTCATGCCGCTCTCGAGAGCTTTCACGCCGAATTCGCCCGCCCGTCGGACGAGCTTCGCGCTGAGATGGCGCAACGGCTCGACGCACTCATCGTTGCCGCGTTCGACCGCGCTCGTTCCACCTTCGCCACCGTCGTGGAAGTGGAATTGCAAACGCAGCGAGCGCGACGCACTGCCGTGCGGTATATCGATTGGCTCTGCGAACGTGCGCGGCAGCTCCCATTCGAAGTCGTCGGCATCGAACGACGCGTCGCGCCGACGATCGGCGAGCACCAGTTCGTCGGGTTCATCGATCGTATCGATCGCTTCGATGCCGACGGCAGCCTCGCGGTCATCGATTATAAGACCGGCTCGATTGCCGAGAGCGCAAAGGAGTATCGCGAACGCGTGCGACGATTCGAGGATTTTCAGCTACCGTTTTACTATTGGTCGCAAGAGATTGCCGGCGAGCACGTCTCGCGCCTCGCCCTGCTCCCGCTCAAGGATCACACGCTTCCGATCGTCCCGATCGAACTTGAGGTCGTCGGCGGCGCCGCGCCTTCTCGCGATAACGGTGCTCGCGGAACGATCTCCATCCTCGATCTCGAGCGCGCGCGCGATCGCATGGTCGAAATCGGCGACGAAATTCGCGGCGAACGGATCGCGCACTTTCCCGCCAGCGACGATCCCGAAGCCTGCGCCTACTGCATTTACACGCTTTCGTGTACCGCCCGCCCACAACCCGAGCCGGAGCGATTTTCGCGATGAACGACGCAACGAAAGAAACGGTCGTCATTCGTGCCGGCGCGCGAGCTGGGAAAACCGAACGCCTCGTCGGGCTCGCCATCGAAGCATCCCGCCGTGGCAAAACGCTGCTCGTCGGTATCGGCAGCGCGAGCACCACGGTCTTACGGAGCCGCGCTCTCGACCGCGGCGCGAACGATATGGCGATATACGAAATCGGGGATCTCGCCGCCGAGATCGCGGCGCTCTCCGAACCAGCGCTCCGCTTCATCGACGAGCCCTCCGCCTACGGAGTCTTCGAACGCGCCGCCGCGGAACTCTTTGCCGGGACGTGGCCCCCGCAGGACTCTTCGATCGAGACCGAGGTCGCGGAATTGCGTTCGCCGGAGCGCTTTCTCGAACACGCCTGGACGCTCGTCCAACGGCTACGTCGCGCCGAGATCGCTCCTGGCGATGTCATCGAACGAGCCGCGCAAGGGGCGACCGCTTTCTACGCCCACCCACCCAATCTCAGTTCTCCGACGCTGCTCTCCTATTTGAACGACGCGGCACGAAGTTCGCTCGATGTTGACGCGGAGGAACTGCTGCGCCAGCATCGTCGCGAAATCGATCTCGCGAAGATTCTCGCCGAGCTCTATGCCCGCTTCGAATCCTCGATCTCAGGCGACCTCCTCGCCGATCGTTGCGCCGCATTATCTCGCGCCACGCTCTGGCTGCAAGCCAACGTCGATGCGAGCACGCGCGGAGAGTTCTCCTTCGATGCCATTCTCGTCGACGATGCAGAGCACTGCGACGAACGCATGCACGACTTTCTCAACGCACTGGCGCTGGGCTCTCGCCAACCGCTGACGCTCGCCTGCAACGAAGCCGGCGCTCATCGTCCTCTGCAGGGGGCGCGCATCGAGCGCCTTGCCGGCGGAACGGCACTCACCGAACCGCCAGCAACCGTCGCCGCGGCGGTGCCCCCAACCGTCGAGCGCTGCACGAATCGCGATACCGAAGCGCAACGCACCGCAAGTTGGATCGCAGAACGTATCGCTGCAGGAACCGCTCCCGAAGAATCTACGGTTCTGCTACGCGATCTCGACGATGCCGTGCGCTTTGAGGAGGCGTTACACGAACGTGGTATCGCCACCGCACGTGCCGGGCAATGCAATCTTTTTCGGCGGCGCGACGTTCTCGATGCCTTCGCCCTGCTCTGCTGGATCGCCGACCCGTTCGCGCACGACGCGCTCCTGCGCATTCTCGAAGGCCGCCGCATGGCACTCTCCGACGCAACGATCGCCACGCTCTGCGGGAAAGCGGCGAGCGCGCAAGATTCGCTCTTCGGCGCGGGGGAACGTGCGAAGGACGACGACCGACCAAAAGCGCTTCGCCTCGGCGACAACATCCTCTCCGGGGCGGTCGACCCATTGCTCGGCGATCTCGCACGCGAACGCGTTTCCTGGCTTCGCACGTTCCACGGACGGGGACGGGAAATCATCGGAACGATGCCGTTGCTCGACGCGATCGCGGCATTGTGGGACGAGGGGCTCGCGCCTTGGGGAGAGCCGACCGATGCTCGAGAACGCTCGCGACGGGTTGCACTCGAAGCGCTGCAAGCGCGTATCGCGGAGTGCGATGCTGGAGATGGTCTCTCCGCTCTGCGAGCGCTCTGCGAGCATCTTCGGAGGGTTGCCAAGCGCGAACGAACCGAGATTCCCTACAGCCGACGCGAAGGCTTCGTCACGATCGCCGAGATCGATGCGGTCATCGGGATCTCGTTCGAAGCGGTCGCTATACCATCGTTGCAGGCAGGCGCATTCCCCGCCTATTACGTTCCGCCGGCCTTTCTTTTTACGCCAACGTACGGGCTCGCGGCGCGCGAGAATGCAGGCGGATTGAAGAGTACCCGTGCGGCAAAACACGCCTACGTACATTACCGCTATAAACTGCGCGAACGTCATATCGAGCAAGAACGTCGCCTCTTTGCGTACGCACGCTCGCGCGCGCGCACGGCCCTTTTGTTGACGGCCTCCGGGCGCCCGACCCGCGGCATTAATACGCCGGAGTTTTTGGAGGAATACCGACGATGAGGCCTCAGTTGCAGCTCATCGATTCCGCGAGCTACGCGCGCGAGGTCCTACCCCTTACCGCTCCATTATGGGCCGCCGGCCGCGACCTCGATACCTACGTTCGGCATACGCTCGAACTCGCATCGAGCGGATACGGACGTCGGCACTACTCCACCATCGGGCTCTACGACGGAAATGTGCTATCGGCAAGCTGCAAGCGATACGAGCGAGAGCTGCGCGTCGGCGAGCGTACATTAAAGGCCGTAGGGATCGGTGCGGTTTTCACCCCGCCCGAAATGCGGGGGCGCGGCTACGCCAGCGCGATGTTAGCAACGCTCATGGACCGCGAGCACGCAGCCGGGCTCGACGCGCTCTTCCTCTTTAGTGACATCGAACCGGCGTTCTACGAAACGCTCGGTTTTCTCGCCTTCCCGTCGCGCGTGTTTTCATTGCGAGCCGACGATCTTCCACACGCTCGGATGACGATCAAACAGGCGACGCCCGAAGATCTCGCCGGGGTTCGGCGCTCGTTCGCGCGCCACGAACGCATGCGCCCGTGGAGTTTTAAACGCACGCCGCTTTTCTGGGAGTGGCTCTATCTGCGGACGCGACACGGTTCGGAACATCCGAACGGTGATGCGCTTACCTTCGTTCTCCGCGAGGGCAGCCGCGTCGATGCATATGTGACCGGCGTGCGCAGCCCCGCCCACGATTCGTTCATCGTCGACGAACTCGGCCTACGCGACGAGCGCGA
>JABEUW010000156.1 GCA_013043945.1 Vulcanimicrobiota bacterium
CGGTGGAAAAGGTCGTCGCGACGAGCGAGATGCCGATCAACCACCATGGGGCCTGCCGCCCATGCATCTCACCGCACTCGATTGGTGGATCGTCGTGCTCTCGTTGGGCGTTACGTTCGTTCCCGCCATCGTTCTCGCTCGGCGCGCCGGGCGCAATACCAGCGAGTTCTTTGCTGCGGGGCGGCAGGCCCCATGGTGGTTGATCGGCATCTCGCTCGTCGCGACGACCTTTTCCACCGATACGCCCAACCTGGTAACGAATATCGTGCGCGAAGGCGGCGTCGCCGGGAATTGGGTGTGGTGGTCGTTCTTGCTGACCGGCTTGGCAACGGTCTTTTTTTACGCCCGACTCTGGCGCCGCAGCGGCGTGCTTACCGATCTCGAATTCTACGAAATGCGCTATTCGGGTGCCGGCGCTCGCGCCGTGCGCGGCTTTCGAGCGGTCTATCTCGGCTTGCTCTTCAATTGGTTTATTATCGCGACGGTCAACCTCGCGCTCACGAAAATTTGCGGGATTCTTTTCGGATGGACGAACGTCGAGACGCTCGCAATCGCCGTCGTCGTGCCGATCGTGTTTGCCGCGACCGCGGGGCTCTGGGGCGTCATGGTTACCGATACGATTCAGTTTCTCATCACGATGAGTTCGGCGATCGCCGCGGCATACTTCGCGCTCCGCGCACCTCACGTCGGCGGGCTCGCCGGGCTCTTTTCGCAGATCCGCGCCGTCCATCCGCACTGGCTCTCGTTCTTTCCCAATTTCAACGATTGGCCGACGGCGGTGGCGATCTTCGTGATTCCGCTCACCGTGCAGTGGTGGTCGGTCTGGTATCCGGGCGCGGAACCGGGCGGAGGGAGTTACGTCGCGCAGCGCATGCTCGCGGCGCGTAGCGAACGCGACGCGATGGGTGGAACGCTCGCATTTCAGGCGATGCATTACGCGTTGCGGCCGTGGCCCTGGATTATCGTCGCGCTCGCATCGACGATCGTCTATCCGACCGTCCACGATATCGCGTTGCGTTTTCCGCACGTGCAGCCGGCATTGCTCGGGAACGACATCGCGTATCCGGCGATGCTCGTCTTTCTCCCGGCGGGCTTCGCCGGTTTTATGGTCGCCGGCATCTTCGCCGCCTATCGTTCCACCATCGAAACGCATCTCAATTGGGGCACGTCGTATCTCGTGCACGATCTCTATCGGCGCTTTATGGCACCGGGGCGAGAGGAACGGCATTACGTGATCGCGGGGCGACTCGTCACCATCCTCATCGCACTCGGCGGCGTCGGCGTGACGTTCTTGCTCGGGACCGCACGTCAGGGCTTCGACCTGCTGCTCTCCATCGGGGCGGGGACCGGGCTGCTCTATCTCTTGCGTTGGTTTTGGTGGCGCATCGACGCGGCGAGCGAGATCGCCGCAATGGCGGTCTCGTTCCTCATTGCGATCGCGTTTTTTATCGCTGGGAAATTCGGACACGCGGTCGACCCGACGACCTCGCTGCTCATCGGCGTCGGCGTCACCACCGTCGCATGGCTCGGCATCACGCTGCTCTTTCCGCCGAAGGACGAGCGCGTACTCGTCGAGTTCTATCGGCGCGTTCGCCCGCCGGGGCCGGGCTGGAAATATCTCCGCGAACGCTACGGTCTCCCGAAATCGCAGGATTCGCCTGCCGCCGCGCTCGCGGGGTGGGTGCTCGGGCTCGCCGCGATCTATGGGGTGCTCTTCGCGACGGGTGCGTGGTTGCAGAGCGCTTGGTTGCCGGCCTGGGTGTGGAGCGCGGTGACGCTCGTCGCAACGGCGGGGCTCGTGCTCGTCATTCGCCGGCTCTGGGCGGGAGACGAAGGCGCAGCCGAGACCGAGCGCCAACCTTCAGCGCGCGAATCCTAAGGCTCGTTCGCTGTTGCGTGATACGAAAGGGGACCCCGTGAAGATTGTTCGTCACTCGGCTATCGTGGCGGTGCTTGCGCTGGTCGCATGCTCTTCCCACGGCGCTTCGAAATCCGGCGCCGCCTCGGGAGGGAGCGCGACGAGCGCGCCGACCAAGACGATCGGCGTCTCCATTCAAAATCGCGAAGCGCAGTTTTACCAAGAGATGGAAGCCGGCATGCGCGCCGAGGCGAAGAAATTCGGCTACGCGCTCAACGTCGTCGACGCCAATCGCGATAACGCGCGCCAGCAATCGCAGGTGGAAGATTTCATCTCCAAACACGTCAATGCGATCGTTCTGACGCCCTACGATTCCAAAGCGATCGGCAGCGCGATCGTCGAAGCAAACCGAGCGAAAATTCCCGTCTTTACCGCCGACATTGCGAGCACGAGCAAGCAGGGCGTCGTCGTCGCGCATATCGCCAGCGATAACGTCGAGGGCGGCATGGAGGCCGGCAAGCTGATCTGTAAGGCGATCGGCGGAACCGGCGACGTCGCGATCGTCGACGAGCCCGAGGTAACGAGCGTTCAAGATCGCGTTCGCGGCTTCAAGGAATATCTCGCCGCGTCGTGTCCGAAGGCCAAAATCGTCGCCGACGTCGATTCCGGCGGGCAGCGCGATAAAGCGGCGAACGATGTCGGCGATATTCTCCAGAGCCACCCGCACCTGCGCGGAATTTTCGGCATCAACGACGATTCGGCGCTCGGCGCGCTCACGGCGGTTCGCGCTGCCGGAATGGCGGGCAAGGTCGCCATCGTCGGTTTCGACGCGACGCCCGAGGCGCGTACCGCGATCGCGAAGGGCGAAATGTACGGCGACGTCGTGCAGCACCCCGACCAAATCGGGAAAATGGTTATCGATACGCTGCACGATTATTTCGCCGGCAAGATTCCCCCGAAAGTGGTGAAGGTGCCCGTGGGAACCTATACGGCCGCCGACGCGAAGAAGGCGCCCTAACCCATCCCTAGCGCGCCGCTGCTGGAGATGCGCTCGATCGGGAAATCCTTTCCCGGCGTTCGCGCGCTCGCCGACGTCTCGATCTCCGTCCGTAGCGGCGAAGTCTTGGCGTTGGTCGGCGAGAACGGAGCCGGCAAATCGACGCTGATGAAAATTCTCTCCGGTGCGCAGCCCGCAGATACCGGAGAGATTTTCATCGATGGCGAGCGCGCGCATATCTCCTCGCCGCGCGATGCCGAACGCTTGGGAATCGGGATGATCTACCAGGAGTTCACGCTCGTGCCGCAGTTCGATGCGGTGGCAAATATTTTTCTCGGAAAGGAGCCGCAACGCGGCCCATTTCTCGATGACGCTGACGCTCGGAAGCGCGCAGCTGCGCTCGTCGCCGAATTTGGCATCGATCTTCCGCTCGACCGCCCCGTCGGCGAGCTCTCGGTCGGCATTCAGCAGCTCGTCGAGATCGCGAAGGCGCTGGCAAAAAACGTCCGCGTGCTGGTCATGGACGAACCGACTGCGGCGCTCTCCGAGCGGGAGATCGACCGACTCTTCGAGATCGTTGCGACGTTGAAAGGCAAGGGCGTGGGGATCGTCTATATCTCGCATCGCATGGAAGAATTGGCGCGCGTCGCCGACCGCGTAACGGTTCTTCGCGACGGAGCGAGCATCGATACCCGAACGGTGGCGGCATTCCCAATCGATGAGATTTTGCAGGCGATGGTCGGGCGCCCGGTCGATGCGCGCTTTCCCGAGCTCCCCGTCGTGGCGCCCGAGGCCCCGGTTCGGCTTGCGGTCGCCGGGCTCAATGCTGCGGGTGTTCGCGAGGTGAGTTTCGAGGTTCGTGCGGGGGAGATCGTTGGGCTCGGCGGGCTCGTCGGGGCCGGACGGAGCGAGATCGTGCGCGCGATCGCGGGCGCCGACCGCGCGACCGGCGCGGTGACTATCGACGGCACTCCGTTACGCGCGCGCACGCCCGCCGATGCAATCGCTGCCGGGATCGCCTTCGTCACCGAAGATCGGAAAGCGCAGGGGCTCGTGCTGGGGATGAGCGTCCTCGCCAATACGACGCTCGCGCATCTCGAACGCTTCGCACGGATCCTCGGCTGGTTAGATGTCTCTGCCGAGGAACGCGCGACCGAGGAGATGATCGAACGCTTGCGGATCCGTACCCCGAATGCGGCGCAGTTGGTCGCCAATCTCTCGGGCGGAACGCAGCAGAAAGTCGTCCTCGCGAAGTGGCTGCTCGGGGAGCCGCGCGTGCTCTTGCTCGACGAACCGACGCGCGGAATCGACGTTGCCGCCAAGGCGGAAATTTACGAACTGATGGTAGGACTCGCGCGACAAGGAGTGGCGATCGTTATGGTAAGCAGCGAACTTCCCGAACTTTTGGGAATGAGCCATCGCATCTGCGTGGTGCGGCAGGGCGGCATCGTCGCGGAGTTTACCCGAGCGCAGGCGACGCCGACGAACGTGATTGCGGCGGCGAGCGGAGCGGCGGCATGAACCCGCGCATGCGACTCGTCGGCACGATCGTCGTGCTGCTCCTGCTGGTGATCGGCGTCAATATCGCCGCACACGGCTCTTTTCTCGAACCGAGTAATATCGTCCGCGTCCTCCGGCAGATCACCTACAACTGCATTCTCGGCGTCGGCGAGACCTTCACGATTCTTACCGCCGGCATCGATCTCTCGATCGGATCGCTCGTCTCGCTCACCGGCGTCGTCATGGCGCTGCTGGCGAATTCATTACACCTGAGCGGCTTCCCACTCGTCGCGGTGGTCTTGCTCGCGGGGATCGCGCTCGGCGCCGGGGCAGGCTACGTGAACGCGCTGCCGGTCGTGCGGCTCAATCTGCCGCCGTTCATTACGACGTTGGCGATGATGCAGGTCGCGCTCGGCCTCTCGTACATCATCTCGCACGGGCGACCGGTTCCGCTCACCTCGAACGCCTTTAACAGCATCGGCATCGGATCGTTTCTCGGCGGACTTTCGGCGAAACTCCACCTTCCCGCGCTGCCGATCCCGGTACTCTGGATGGCGGTCGTCGTCATCGTCTGCTCGCTCTTGCTCGAAAAGACGCGCTTCGGACGTTCGATTCTCGCACTCGGCGGAAACGAAGAGGCGGCTCGCCTCGCCGGTATCGCGGTGCATCGGGTAAAGACGATGGCCTACGTCATCAGCGGCATCTGCGCGGCGATCGCCGGTTTTCTCTACATGGCGCTCTTTTCCACTGGGTCGCCGCAGACCGGGACCGGGGATGAGATGCTCAACGCAATTGCTGCGGTCGTCGTCGGCGGCACCAGCCTCGCCGGCGGCCGCGGCACGATCGTAGGGACGTTCTTCGGCGCGCTCTTGATCGGCTTGCTCGATAATGCGATGAATTTGCTCAACATCGACTCCTATCTGCAGAAAGTCGTGCTGGGAGCGGTCATCTTGCTCGCCGTCGCGCTCGATGAAATTCGAAAACGGTACCTCGCCGCTCGTTAGCCTCGAGATACCGCTTTTTCGAACGCGCGACGTTGGTTAGAACGGAAAGTCGTTCTGCGTCAATCCCACGTTGAGGTGTAGGTTGAGAAACGACTGGTCGAGGACGGGGGTCGCTCCCTGATACCAAATATTGCGCACCGGGAAGTGCGTTTTCTCCGAGAAGTAGATCACCATCGAGGTGATCCCATCGTTCGCCGCCGGGTTCGCGACCTTTAAGAAGACGCGTTGCGTCGGCACGCCGTCGACATTGCCGCCCGCGCCCTGCGAGAGCGTGCCGGCCGTGCTTTGATACTTGGCGACGATATTTTGGACGAGTCCGTCGGGGATCGTGTAGCCACGGAGCGAGACCGCGCGGCCGTCGTGAAGCCCCACCTTGAGGTGGATGCCGGAGAGGAAGCCGCCTTGGTGCCCGCTGACCTGGTCGCCGCCGGCCCAGACGCCGCCGGAACCCTGGCCGTCACCCGAGATGATGAGGGTCTTCGCAAAATGGGGCTTCATGAACGAATATTGGTAGACGCGGTTTTGCGTCGCCGAGCCTTTCACTTCGTGCGAACGGAGTTGCACGGTGTAGTCGTGCACGTGGGAGAACGCCGCGTCGAAGGCTGCCAGGGCCGGCGCTTTGCCGGCGGCGAGCGCCGAGAGCGGCAGAGTGGCGGCGGCGACAAGCGCTACCGCAGCGGCGCCGAGCCGTAAAAACGATTTCATGGGATTGGGATCCTCCTCAATGATGAGAACGTTCCCAAGCGCGTTCGCGTTA
>JABEUW010000157.1 GCA_013043945.1 Vulcanimicrobiota bacterium
CGAGCTCTTCGAAGCGTTCGAGATCGCGCTGCGCTACCTCGACGACGAGCCCGCCCCACTCACCGAAGAGCGATTCGTAGCCACCGACGCTCGACCAGCCCGCAAAGCCGTCGAGTTCGATACCAATCGCGGCGCGCTGCGCCGGATAGCAAGCAAAACTCATCTCCGCCAGCGTCACGAGAAGCCCTCCGTCGGAGATGTCGTGTGCGCTGCGCAGGAGACCCGCGCGCGCCGCCGCGAGCAGGAAGCGATGCTCTTCGACGATCCGCTCGATATCGATCTCGGGGACTCCCTCATCGCTAAGCCCCAGGATTGTGCCGAGCACGCTTCCGCCGAGCGCACGTTGCGTCTCACCGACGAGATAGAGGCGCGAACCTACTTCCTTGAGCGCGAGCGTCACGCATTGCGAAACGTCGGTGAGTCGTCCGAGACAGGCAACGATCGGCGACGCGGGAATTGCGTGCCCGTCGCTCGCCGCATTATAGAGGCTCACGTTGCCCGAAACGTACGCGAGCCCAAAGCCGCGCGCCGCGCGTGCGAGGCCATCGATTCCGGCTACGAGTTCGCCGTATTGACGCGCGTCGCGCGGGCTTCCGTAATTGAGACAATCGGTCAGGCCGATCGGTTCTGCCCCGACCGCCACAACGTTACGTATCGATTCGTAGACTGCGTGTTCGGCGGCGCGCTCCGGGTCGATCCGCCCGATACGCGGATTCCCGTCGACGCTCAACGCAAAGGCCAAGCGCGAGCCACGGATCGGCGCGAGCACACCGGCATCGGCCTCGCCGCGCGGAATCACGGTCCGACCGCGCACGACGGCATCGTAGTGGCGATAGATCGGCGCGCGCGAACAGACATCGCGGTGCGCGAGGGTCTCGTGCAAAAGATCGTCGAGCGTGCGCTCGCAGGCGAGATCGCGCTCTCGTACCGCCCTCGGAGGCTCCGGTGCCTGCGCCGGCAGCGTATCGCGCACGGTGCCGGTAAGAAAATCGATCGGCACGTCCATCACGATCTCGCCGCGATGGCGCAACTGGTAGCGCTGCGCTACGGTCGCGCGGCCGATGCGAACGGCGCGAGCATTTTGGGCGACCTGCGGGAGCGAGAACTCCTCGTTATAGATGCGTTCGACCTCGTCGACGATCTCTTCGGGAAGCGCCCAGAGCAAGCGCTCCTGCGTCTCACCGACGGCGATGACCTCGGGAAGCAGATGATCGACGGCAACGTTCACCGCATCGAGATCGAGTTCGGCCCCGAAGCCGCCCGCGCTGCACAACTCCGCCGAACATCCCATAATGCCGCCGGCGCCGAGATCTTTAAAGCCGACCTCGATCGCGCGTTCGCGGAGCAGCGAAAAAACGCGATAACTCGCGCGCATAATGACGTTTTTGAGAAATGGATCGGGGACCTGAACTGCACCTTTATTGCTCTGCGCTTCCTGAGCGTCGAGCGCGACCGATGAGAACGACGCGCCTCCGAAGCCGCTCGCATCGGTCGCCTTTCCAACGAGGAGCAACACGTAATCGGCACCCGCTGCGGGAACGCGCGAATGCACGATCTCCGACTCTTTCACCAGGCCGAGCGCCACCACGTTGACGAGCACGTTATCGTCGAAGTCGGCATCGAAGTAACAGTCGCCCGCAAGATTGGGAACCCCGATCGCGTTTCCGTACGCCGCAATCCCATCGACGACGCCGCGCGCCACGGCGCGCTGGTGGGCCTGCGCGGGATCGACGTTCCCGAAGCGGAGCGGATCGGCGACGGCGACGACCTCCGCGCCCATGCAGAGGACGTCGCGGACGATGCCGCCGATACCGGTCGCCGCTCCTTCAAAGGGGACGACCTGCGATGGATGATTGTGCGACTCGTGAGCGATCACGATACCGTATCGTTCGCCTTCGTGGACGCCGAGGTGCAATATTCCGGCATCCTCTGCCGGCCCCAACACGACGTCGGCGCCGCTGGTCGGCAGCCGCGATAGGAGCGCGCGGCTCGATTTATAGGAGCAATGCTCGCTCCACTGCGCGTCGAATGCGTACAACTCGACCAGGCTCGGCGCGCGCCCGAGTCGCTGCGCGATAGTGCGAAGTTCGTCGACGCGCAGCGCCAGACCGAGTGCAGCGGCCCGGGCGCGCAACGCTTCGTCGTCGAGTTCGGCGACGGCTAGATCACGCAATGACGGCTCCCGGCGGCAACTGTTGTTGCAGGAGCGCGTCGACCCGCAGCATCTCCGAGCGCGCGTTGGATTGTGCGAGCATCACGCGCCCGAACATCGCCGAATCGTCGATCGCCAGCAACTTCGCGCAGGCGAGCGCGATGCGATGCGGCTCGTCGTTCCCATCGATGACCGGAGAGCTCGCGCTGCCGTCGAGCGTGGCGCGCAGCGTATGGTCGCCGATCGCCACGAAGATCGGCCGAGCGAAACTCGCCTCGATCTGCGAGACGATCTGCAGCACGTAGCCCGGCGTCACCGTCACGCTCGCGAGATGTCGTGCGGTCGGAATACCGAAGGTATGGAGCGCCGCCGCAACTTCGTTCGCGCGATCGACCATCTGCGCGTCGTCGACGAAGATCGCCGCAACGCCCGGGCGCATCGCCGGAAAGGTGCCGACGTAATCGGCGACCTGTTCGTAGGCCGCTTTCACGCGCGTGAGCCCCGCTGCATCGACCGGATCGAGATTACGGTAGAGCTGTTTGTCGAGCATTTGATCTTCGTGTCCGTGCCGCCAGATACGCCACGAGTCGTTATCGATAACGTCGGCAATGACGAGTTGCCCTTGGTTCTCGCCGCCGATCAAGCGACCGAACTCCACCTTCATATCGACGAGCAGAACGTCGCGATGCCGCCACGCATGAGCGAGAATCTCGAAGGTCAGACGAGCGATCTCACTCATCGCTCCGATCTCATTGGGCGAAGCGATTCCGCGCGCGGCGATCTCTTCGGGCGCGATCAGCGGGTCGTGGTTGGCATCGTCTTTTAAGAAAAACTCCGTCACGCGCGGAACCAAGATCGAGCCGCGTTGCAATCCCGTATGGCGACGGACGAACGAACCCGCCGCAACGCCGCGTACGACCACCTCCAACGGAATCATCGAACAACGACGCACCAGCATTTCGTTGTCGTCATCATCTTCGCCGCCGTTCAAAAAATGGGTCGGCAGCCCGCAAAGATTGAGCAGCCTGAAGACGCGCGAGGTCGTCTGAGCGGCGAGCCGACCTTTGCCGGGAATTTCGTCGCGCCGCGCACCATCGCCGGCGGTAATTGCATCGCCCTGCGCGACGACGAGTTGGTCGGGAGAGTTGGGGACTTCGTAGAGAACTTTCGTCTTACCGCGTGCGATCTCGATCCCTTTATCCACGTTGTTCCTCCGCCTGAAGTTCGGCGACGATGCGTTGTTGCGGAAAATTCGGCAGCGCGGCGATCTGCTCGCCGACCATGCGCGCGCGCTTCGCAGCGAGCCCGACGTGCCCGGTCGGATCGAGCGAACGACGGATCTCGGCGGGATCGATCAACGCGGTTAACGAGGGGTCGCCGGCGAGCAAGGAAGCCAGCGGATTGTCCTCGCCCCGCGCGAGCGCATCCCACGCCTCCATCGCGCGCCCGCGTAAGGTTTCGTGCAGTTCCTGACGATCGCCGCCGGCGCGCGCCGCCTCCATCATCACCCGCTCCGTACCGGCGAACGGACCGTAGGTGCGCACGTTCTGTGCGATACGCCGTTCGTCGATCCGTAACCCACGGACCACGCGGAGCGCGAGCGAGAGCAACTCGTCGACGCAGAGCAGCGCCTCGGGAATCGTCGTGCGTCGGTTCGCACTATCGTCGAGCGTACGCTCGAGATAATTGGTCGCCGCGTTCTGCCACGCAACGTCGGCGTACGCCGGTAAGAGGCGCGCGAGCGAGTCGATCCGTTCGCAGAGAATCGGATTGCGTTTGAAGGGCATCGCGCTGCTGCCGACCTGCGCGCTTCCGAATGGTTCGGCGAGTTCGCCGAACGGCGGAGCGCTCAGGATGCGAATATCGGCGGCGAACTTCGAGAGCGAGGTTCCGATACCGGCGAGCCCGCTCAGCAAAAGATAATCGAGTTTCCGCGTGTAGGTCTGCGTGCTCGCCGCCCGCGCCTCGAGCCCAAAATGGTCGAGGACTTCGCGTTCCAGATCCATCGA
>JABEUW010000158.1 GCA_013043945.1 Vulcanimicrobiota bacterium
ACGGCGAGGAAGCGAATGGTGTCGATGCATTGCTCCTGCGCTGGCGTGTTGGGCACGGATCCTCCTCATACTGCATGCTGCAATGGAAACGATCCGGCACGGAGCCGGAGGCTTTTCATTCGCCGTTGTAGAGCGGTTTTCTTACCGAGCGCGCCGTAATGATGGCGGCGATGGACGAACTGGAACTACAACGGTGCATAGAAGCGCTCGCTGCAGGTGAAAGCGACCCGCGCGGCAGCGAGGGAGCGCCGATCGATCAAGCGATCGCCGGGCTCGATGAGGGGCGTTTGCGAGTGGCGCAGCCCGACGGAACAGGGGGGTGGCAGAGCAACGCATGGCTCAAGTCGGCGATTCTGCTCTATTTCCGAAGGCGAGAGCTCGCTTGGGTCGGCGACCCTGCCGGCGAGCTTCCCGCGTGGTTCGATAAGGTGCCGATCAAACGCGATTTCGAAGCGCGCGGCGTGAGAGCGGTCCCGCCGGCAGTCGCTCGCTACGGGAGTTATCTCGCTCCGGGCGTCGTGCTGATGCCGAGCTATGTGAATATCGGCGCGTACGTCGGCGAAGGAACGATGGTCGATACCTGGGCGACCGTCGGCAGTTGCGCGCAGATCGGCGCGAACGTTCATCTCTCCGGCGGCGTCGGCATCGGCGGCGTCCTCGAACCCGTACACGCACGCCCCGTCGTCATCGAAGACGGCGCATTTATCGGTTCGCGCTGCATCGTCGTCGAAGGCGTCTGGGTCGAGCGCGAGGCAGTGCTCGGCGCTGGGGTCACGTTGACGGCGAGCACGCCGATTCTCGATCTTCGCGGCTCCGAGCCGGTAACGACGTACGGGCGAATTCCCCCGCGCTCGGTCGTCATTCCCGGCGTGCGCGAACGAACGTTCCCCGCCGGAAACTTCGGGGTTCCATGCGCCTTGATCGTCGGCGAGCGGGGTACTTCGACCGACCGTAAGACCACACTCGAGCGAGCGCTGCGCGATTTTGGAGTATCGGTATGAACGAATTTCTCACGCTCAATCCACGCGTGGCCGAGATTCCCGCATCGATGATCCGCGAGATCGCATCGCGCAAGCGCGCGACGTCGGTCGACCTCGGACTCGGCGAACCCTCGCTCGCACCGACGAGCGCATTTTTAGAAGCGGCTCTTCGCGAGACGCTCGAGCGCGGACTGCGGTACTCGCCCAATGCCGGGCTCCATGAACTGCGGGCGGCGATCGCAGCGCACTATCGCTATCCCGGAATGGAGCGAGCCGAGAACGTCTGCGTGACGACGGGCTCCCAAGAAGCGATGTACGTCGCACTCAAGACGTTGCTCGACCCCATTCGCGATGAATTGCTGGTCGTCGAGCCTTGCTTCCCCTCGTACGCAAAGATGGCGAAGCTGGAGGGCGTTGCGGTGCGCGGCGTCGCGATGCTCGAGGAGAACGATTTTGCGTTCGACGCTCGGCGCATTCTCGACGCGGTCACGGATCGAACGCGTGCCATCGTTATCTGCTCGCCGAATAATCCGACCGCACGCGTTCTGAGCCGCGGGGAGGCGGCGCGACTTATCGCCGGACTCGCGGCACGCGGTGGCGATCCGATCTGGCTGATTCATGACGAAATCTATCGCGAACAGTGCTTCGTCGAGGATGCCGCCGAGATCGCGCGCGATTATCCGTACACGATCGTGACGAACTCGATTTCAAAAAGCAACGCCCTGACCGGGCTACGGCTCGGCTGGCTGATCGGGCCCGAGCGCTTTATCGACGCAGCGATCAAATGTCACGCGTGGGTGACCTCCTGCGCCGATACCTTCGCGCAACGCGTCGCTCTCCAGATATTCGCGCAGCCCGATGGGATCGCCGAACATGCGGGGTGGTATCGCGAGCATCGCCGCGGCGTCGTCGAGGCACTGAAAGCGAGCGCCCTGCGATTCATCGGGCCCGAAGGCGCATTTTATGCTTGCATTCGTCTCCCCGACGGCCGCCGCTCGTTGCCCGCGGCACTGGAGTTATTGGAACGAGAGGACGTCGTGACGATTCCCGGTGCGGCCTTCGGGTCGACGTTCGACGGATGGTTGCGCTTGAGTTGGGTCGCTCCGTTGCCGCAGGTGCGCGAAGGGATCGAACGGATCGCCGCTTATATCACCTCGCTCTAAAGCTCCGTTCCGCTCGAAAGCGAATCGCCCGCACGTTTGCGAACTCGAAGAGCGCGATCTCGCCGAGTTCGCGCCCGAAGCCGCTCGCCTTCACGCCGCCGAAGGGGAGGCGCGGGTCGCTTGCCACCATCGTGCCGATCGCCACGGTTCCGACCTCGAGCGCTGCGGCGAGTTCGCGCGCGCGCTCGCTATCGCCACTGAAGATCGTTGCACCGAGCCCGTAGCGCGAGCGATTCGCAAGCGCGAGCGCATCGTTCGCGTTCTCTGCGCGCACGATCGCCGCGAGCGGTCCGAAAGTCTCGTCGTCGAAGGCCGGCATTCCCGGGCGCACCTCGGCGAGGAGCGTCGGTGCGTAAAAATATCCGGGCCTATCGAGTGCCTTGCCGCCGAGGAGTAACCGCGCGCCCTTCGCAACGCTCTCCCGTACCTGGCGATCGAGCTCCCTGCGGAGATCGGCTCGCGCCATCGGCCCGATCTCCGTCGCTTCGTCGAAGGGATCGCCGACGCGAAGGGCTACAGCCGCAGCGGTGAAGCGCTCGCAAAAGCGATCGTAGAGCGGGGCCTCGACGATGAAACGCTTCGCTGCAATGCAACTCTGCCCCGCATTTTGATAGCGCGATGCGATGCCGACGCGGACCGACTCGTCGATATCGGCACCTGCGAGAACGAGAAATGCATCGCTGCCGCCGAGTTCGAGCACGACTTTTTTGAGCGCCGCACCTGCTGCGGCGGCAACGGAACGCCCTGCGCGTTCGCTTCCCGTTAACGTAACGGCTGCGATACGCGGGTCGCCGATGAGGCGATCGGTGCGCTCGTCATCGACCTCCAGCGCAACGACCAGGCCCTCGGGGAGCCCGGCCTCGCGTGCGATGCGTTCGAAGGCATCGCCGATGCGCGCGGTGATCGGCGCGTGTTTGAGTGCGATGGCGTTGCCGACGGCGAGTGCGGGTGCGATGGCGCGCGCGACCTGCCAGTAGGGAAAGTTCCAGGGCATAATCGCGAGCAGCGTACCGAGCGGGCGGTATTCGATCGAAGCCTGGAGATCGCCATCGAGCGATCGCGTGCTCGTTGCGAGCGCACGCGGAGCGATCTCGGCATAATAACGAAATGCTGATGCCGACTTCTCGATCTCCGCACGTGCCTGAACGATCGGTTTGCCCATCGTTTCGGTCGCGAGCCGGGCGAGCGGCTCCCGTTCCCGCAGCAGTGCGTCGGCGAACAGTGCGAGCGCGGCGGCGCGCTCTTCAGGGGTACGGCTCGCCCAATCCGCCCCGGCTTCGCGTGCGGCATCGAGTTTCGCCTCGAGTTGCCGTTCGTCGGTCACAGAGAGAACGCACCCGTATCCCAGGGACCGTGCGGGCCGGTATAGACCGCAATGAGATGATGCGGGCGAAGATAGCGGATCGCAACGCGTTGAATTGTTTGCGGCGTAATTTTCGCGAGGCGCTGCTGGAGTGTTGCATAATAGTCGGCGGGAACGCTTCCGTCGGCGATGCTCAGGGCCTGTGCGGCCTGTCCACCGCTCGACTCTTCACCGATCAACGCGTCGGCGAGTAGACGGGTCTTCGCTTCTTCGAGCGAAGTCGCACTCGGAGGCGCTTTGCGCATCGCGTCGAGTTGCTCTCGAACGATGCGAACGGAGGCTTCAACATTACTCGGTGAGGCGGCAAATTCAATCTGCAGCGCGCCCCGCGAGCGGTCGGCCTGGAGTTCGCTCGCCACACTATAGACGAGGCCGCTCCGTTGTCGTAACGCTTGCCAGAGTCGCGACTCGAAGGCGCCCTGTGCGCCGAGCAATTGATTGAGCAAACGAAACGCGAGGAAGGAGCGACTGTCGAGCCCGACCGCGGGTTGCCCCATTTTTACGTAGACTTGGTTGGCGTCGGTGATCACGCCGGCACTCGCTTCATGGGCGAGCGGTAGCGGCGCGAGCGTCGTCTGCGGACGGGGGCCGAGGTTTTTCCAGGATCCGAATGCCGCCGTGAGCGTGCGCTTAACGACGCTCGGCGAGAGATCGCCGACGACGGCGATCGAGGTGAGATCGGGTCGCCACGCCGAGCGAACGTATGCGAGCAGATCGGAGCGACGAATCGACGCGATCGAATTGCGCGTTGCTATGCGCAGTGCGGGGTCTCCGGGTGGGAGCAGCATTTTATTGTACGCTTCATCGGCGAGAACGCTCGCGATATGCGAGCGCGTGCCGACGCTGTTGGCGAGTTGCCCGCGCTCTTGGTCGAGCCACGGTTGCACGAACGAGGGATGGCGCTCGCCGTCGGCGAGGATGCTGATGAGATGCGCGAAATCTTCGATCCGCCCGCGTGCGCTAAAGGAACTGCCAAAATTGACGCTCGCGCCCATATCTTCGATCGTCTCGGTGCGTCGGGCGAACGGCCGAGAGAGGCTGCCGAAGTTGGCAAGATCCGAAGCGAGGCCGGCGATCCCAACGAGTGCGTCGGGTTCGAGACTCGGCACCGATGCGATCTCTCCGCGCAGCACGAAGGTCGGACGGTCGGGTTTGTACTGCACGACGATACGGATGCCGTTCGCCAAGCGAAACTGCACGGGTTTAAGTACGCTGCGTGCCGTCGACGGTTTGCGAATGGCGCGCGCGATCCATGCCGGCTCGCGAATCGTTCCCTGCGGTGCTCGTGCGGTGAAATTATCGCTCGCGGTGGTACTCGTTGCCGTGCCGGAGCCGCCGGGGCTATCGCTCGGGCTCAGGCGGCCGATGACGTTGGGCGTGCGAAGGTAGCGGCGGGCGACCGAGAGCAGCGAATCCGGAGTAATCGAGGCGAGACGGGAATCTTCGGCGCCGATTTTCTCGCCGACGACGCCGTAGGTATAGCCCGCGAGGTCGCCGATGCCGACGATGGAGTCCCCGGCTTCAACGCGCTGTGCGATCGTGATGCGTTTCGCGGTGCGCACGAGGCTCGGCGGAAAACCGTTGCTCAACATCGTCGCCATCGTGGCATTGTAGATCGCCGTCGCTTCTTCGGGCGAGTGTCCGGGATTGAGCACGACGAGAACGTTGAGCAGGCCCTGGTGTAACTGCGTATCGGCCTGGGCCTGAACTTGCAGTGCGACGTTGCTCTGCACGAGCGCGCGATAGAACGGCGAACGGGCATCGCCGATCAACGTAGCAAGGGTGCTGATCTCCGGCTCGCCGGGGTCGCGATCTCCGGGAACGACGTAAGCGAAGTCGAGCACCTGAAACGGGAACGGAAAGTTCGCGCGAACGTGTTTCCCGGTTGCCGGCGTCCCGGTCGTTTGCGGATGCGGCGGCAGCCTGCGCTGCGGAATCGCACCGAAGTATCGCTGCGCCAGCGCAAAGCCGCGCTTCGCGGAGATATCGCCGGCGATGACCAAGGTCGCGTTATTCGGGGCGTACCATTCGTGGTAGTAGGTGCGCAGATCGCCGACGTTCGCCGCCTCGACATCGGCGAGCGAGCCGAGCGCGGTTCTTCCCATCGGCGATCCTGGAAACGCTGCGGCGCGGACGCGCGAAAGCAAACTGTAAAACGGCGAGCTTAAGTCGCCGCGAATCTCGTTGATGACGGCGCGCCGTTCGATCGCCCACTGTGCGGGTTTGAGATCGAGGTGCGCCATACGATCGGCTTCGAGCGCGAGTGGAACCGCAACCTTATCGGCGGGAACGACGAAGTAGAATTCGGTGTAATCGTAACTCGTCTGCGCGTTCATCTGCGCGCCGAGCCGGGCCGAGATATCGTCGATTCCCGCGGCCGAGATATGCTCCGAACCACGGAACATCATGTGCTCGAGCGCGTGCGCGAGCCCGGTTTTCCCCGGCGTCTCGTAGAGCGAACCGAAATCGTACCAAACGCTCGTCTGCACCACCGGCGCCGCTCGGTCGACGGCGACGACGACACGAAGGCCGTTGCCGAGCGTCGTCGTCGATATGCCGGCGTCCCCGGGGCCTCGGTCGTACGGCGAGGGAGCTGTTGCCGCTCGGGCGATTCCGGCGAGAAGGAGGCCACACGCGATGGTGAGGCAGAGCGCACGTTGAAGCGATGATTTCACCGAGGGAGTATTCGTCATTGCGGGTTCGTCGTCCGTCCGAAACGAAGCGAGAGATCGCTATGATGCACGCGCGAGGCAGCACGATGCTGGAGATCAAGGTAAAGCCGGGTTCGAAGCGCCCTGGCGTCGCTCGCGAGGGCGAGCGGCTGGTTGTGGCGGTTGCGGCGAGAGCGGTTGAAGGTGCGGCGAACGAGGGCGCGCTGAACGCGCTCGCCGAGGCGTTGGGGATCGCGCCGTCGCGACTAGAGATCGTGCGCGGCCATCGAGGGCGGCTCAAAACGATCGCGGTCTCGGGGCTCGCACCCGAGGAATTGCACGCGCGCGTCGCGAGCATCGCGGCCGCAAACTAGCGTTCCGAGTGTGGCGCCTGCGGCGTTGACGGAGCCGCGGAAGAATCTTTGTCGAGCGCAAAGAACTCCGCGATCGCATCGTCGAGTGCATCGCGCGGAATGAGGCCGATGAGTTCGCTCCGCCCTAACGCGATGCCGCGTTTTGCCGCCGCCGCTTCGGCGCTGCGCCGTAGTTGCATCGGTGAGGTCGCGCGATAGTTCGTGATATTGAACGAGAGCTGCACGTGGCCGTCGTCGAGCCGAAACGCGAGCGCGCGAATCCCGGGAAGGCCACCGCCGCGTTCGCGTAACTCCGCGGCGATTGCTTTTCCGGCCGCGAGATCCTCGCTCTGAAGTTCGATGTTCCACGCAACGAGCATCTCGCGCGCGCCGATCGCGATCGCACCGGCGCTCTCGTGGGCGGCAATATCACCGATATCGGGGCGGTCGCTGCGGGCGAAGCGAGCCGCGAGCCCCTCGAAGCCGTCGCGCCGTGCATTGGCGAGCAATCGCCGCTCCGGAAGCAATGCGGCTTCGCCGTAGAGGAAACTCGGGATCCCTTCGCGTTCCCAAATCTTTCGCGCTGCGTTGCGCGCGAGTTCGACGGCGGCCGCCATCGGCGCATCGCCGAGCGGAACGAAGGGCAGGACGTCGAGTGCGCCGATGCGGGGATGGAGGCCGCGGTGCGCGCGCAGATCGATCCGTTCGCGTGCGACCCGCGCGAGCGCGAGTGCGGCTTCGACGAGGCGATCGGCGTCGCCGACGATCGTAAGAACGCTGCGGTTGTGGGCGGCATCGGAGCTGCGATCGAGAACCCGCGCTCCCGTTGCTTCGACCGCAGCGACGGCGCGATCGATCGTTTCGTCGTTCCGCCCCTCGGAGAGATTGGGAACGAGTTCGAAGAGCTGCACGATCTCCTAGCCCAGCACCTCGGCGATCGCCGAGCCGATATCGGGAAAGCGCTCCGCGCTGATATGCGTCCCGTATCCGAGCCGCTTTGCCTCCGCCGCTCGCCGGGAGGCCGCACTCACCGCGCGCACCTCGCCGGAGAGCCCGAGTTCGCCGTACGCGACGACCTCCGCGCCGACCGCGCGGTCGCGCAACGAGGAAGCGATCGCCAGCGCGATACCGAGATCGGCGGCGGGCTCGCTGACCCGCAGACCGCCGGCGACTGAAGCATAGATATCGTGCGATCCGAGCATCATGCCGGCGCGCCGTTCGAGCACGGCGATAATCATTGCGAGCCGTGCCGGGTCGAGATTGTTTGCGAGTCTGCGCGGCGTTCCAAAGCTGCTCTCACCGACGAGCGCCTGAACCTCGACGAGCACCGGGCGCGAGCCGAGAATCGAAGCGACGACGCAACTCCCACTCGGGCGGGCGTCGCGCCCGGCAAGAAAGATCTCCGAGGGATTGGAGACATCGTGGAGTCCGTCGTCGTGCATCGAGAAGACGCAGATTTCATCGATCGAGCCGAAACGATTTTTGTAGGCGCGTAATATCCGATAATCGCCCTGAACCTCGCCCTCGAAATAGAGCACGGTATCGACGAGATGTTCGAGCAGGCGTGGACCGGCGATGCTGCCGTCTTTGGTAACGTGGCCGACGATGAAGGTCGCGCAACCGGTACGCTTTGAGAACTCGACCAACGCCTGCGTGCAGTCGCGCACCTGGCCGACGCTCCCGGCGTAGCTCTCGCTCTCGGGAAGCCGCACGGTTTGGATCGAGTCGACGATCATCGCGCGCGGCGCAATTCGTGCGGCAGCATCGAGAACGGCATGAAGATCGGTCTCGGGAAAGAGCAGCAGCGAGGAATCGAGTTTCAAACGAGCGGCTCGTAATTTCACTTGCGCCGCCGACTCTTCCCCGCAGACGTAGAGGACGGGGCCGCCGAGTTGGAGGCGCGCGGCGATCTGCAGGAGCAGCGTCGATTTCCCGGCGCCGGGCGGGCCGCCGACTAAGGTGACGCTTCCCGGCACGATCCCGCCGCCGAGCACGACATCGAACTCCGGCATTCCGGTCGGTATGCGAACGTGATGCGCGCTCTCGACATCGTGCAGGGGAATCGGTTCGACTGCTGCGCCGCGCATCGAGCGCATCGGGCGCGACGCTTCGCGCGGGCGCTCCTCGAAGGTGTTCCATGCCGAGCATTGCGGGCAACGCCCGAGCCAGCGTGCGGATTCAAATCCGCAGGCGCTGCAGAAGAATACCGCTCGCGTTTTGGCCATC
>JABEUW010000159.1 GCA_013043945.1 Vulcanimicrobiota bacterium
AGCCGAAGGCGCTGGCGACGGTCAACAGACCGTCGTGAAACCGGCGGCGTAGAAGCAGGAAGAATGCTTGGAATAGATGTCCATGCTTTTCACAACGGTAACTATTCGACGCCGGGAGGGCGCATCGTATGAAATGCGGTGCGAGCCTGAAAATGCGCCGCAAGCGCGACGAGCTCGCGCTCGCGCCAAGGGTTGGCCATCATCCCAAAGCCCGTCGGCAAGTGATGCTCGCCGAATCCATTGGGAACGCTCATCGAAGGAAGCCCGCAGAGATTCCCCGGGGTGACGGGATCGACGGCGCCGGGCGCGTCGGGATAGACCTTGTCGAACGGAGTTCCGATCGGATAGGCAACGGTCGGCAGGGTTGGAAACAACAATGCGTCGTACGGCGCGATGGTTTTCCCCACGGCGTCGACGATCTCTCGCCGCCGACGCATCGCATCGACGTAGTCGACCGCGCGCGTTTCATATTGGACGTATCCGCCGATGCGATCGTCGGGAGATTGTAATTCGCGGGCCTTGCCGCTCTCGATTAAACCGCGAAACGCCGCAGCGCTCTCGCCATTGAGGAGGGCTCCGATCGTCGCGCCGTACGGAAGATCGGGGAGTTTTACTTCGTCGGCGATCGTCACCGCATCCGCGATTGCAGCGAGCGAATCATCGAAGTTCTTTACGACCGCCGCCTGGGTTTGTTTGCGCGCCCCGACGATGACGGCAACGCGTGGCTTTTTCTTCGGTGCGAACATTGGTTCGGCACGCGTACTATCGTCCCGTGGATCGCTCCCCGCGACGATGCGGAGGATTGCCAAGGTATCGCGCGCGGAGCGCGCCATCGGTCCGAGTTTATCCGAACTCCACATGAGCGCCATCGCACCGTAGCGGCTCACGCGGCCGAAGGTCGGGCGCAGGCCGGAGACACCGCACATCGCACTTGGCGTTAGAATCGACCCGTTCGTCTCAGAGCCGATAGCAAAACCGACCAAGCCCGCAGCGACCGCAGCGCCCGGGCCGCTCGAACTTCCGCCACTCCAATACTCGCGGTTCCACGGCGTTCTCCCGGGACCGGTAAAGGACGCATCGGCGCCGTTGTACCCGAACGCGCCCGCCAGCTCGACCATCGCGAGTTTTGCAACGAGCACCGCGCCCGCGGCGTGCAATTTTTCCACGACCGCCCCGTCGAAATCGAAGCTGCGATCGCGATAGGGCGCCGCACCCCACGTCGTCGGCGCGCCGACCGCGGCGAGCAGATCCTTCACTCCGTAGGGAACGCCGTGCAACGGGCTCTTGCGGTCGCCGCGAGCGAGTGCACGGTCGGCGGCCTTCGCTTCTCGTAGCGCGCGTTCGTGGAGAATCGTCACCACCGCACCGAACCGAGCACCGTATCGTTCGAGCCGCGCGAGATAGAGCTTCGTCAATTCGAGCGATGAGATGCGCTTGCGCGCAATGTCACGACCGAGCGTCACTGCATCGGAGAACGCGAGATCGATCTCGTTCACGGCCGCACCTCAAATTGCGGGACGGGAGCGTCGCCATTCTGTAAAAAGCTTCCATGCGGATTCAGTGATGCTCCGAAAGCGTAGCCCTGTTCGATGCCCTCGGCGATTTTTTCGAGCTGCGCGTCGGTAAGCTGTGGATCGAAGCGGCGCATCGCTCGGGCGAGGTCGAGAGCGCCGGGCGAGGGTGTCGGCGCCGGAGTCGGGGTCGGGCTCACCGTCGGTTTCGCCGTCGGGGATGCCTCAATCACCGGAGCGCTCGCCAACAGGGCCGCTCCGACGCCGAGTGCGGCGCCGGCCAGAAAGACTCTCCGCGAACTCTTCATAAGGTGCAAGAACTTCTCCGAGCAGCGAAGGTTTGCATGTCGGCACGGGCGATCTATCCCGCCGCAATCATCGCGACGGCGACGAGAGCGCAGAGCACGCCGGCCCACTGAATGCGCGAGAGGCGCTCGCGCAAAACGATCGCCGCGAGTAGCACCGTCGAGGCCGGGTAGAGCGAGGTCAGGACCGCCGAGATCGCGAGCCCGTCGATTCTTGCCGCGAAGAGATAGAGGAGGTTCGCCGCCATATCGAGCGCTCCGCCGAGCACGACGATCCACAGCGTGCCGTTCATGCGCAGCGAGGTGCGAGTCGCAAGGACGATCGAACCGAGGAGACCCACGGATGCAAGGCGCGAGCCGAGCAAAGCAAATAACGGCGCGCCGTTTCGCGCCATTCCCAACAGCGTAAAAAACGCACCGAACGCGATGCCGGAGAGAAGCGCCTCGCGCAGCCCGGCGGTGCTGAATTCGCGCGCCCCGCCGCTATTGAACGAGGCCGAAATAGCGACGATCGCGGCGGCGGCCAACGCGAGCCCTCCATAAACGATCGGCGATGGCCGCTCCCCCGTCGCGAGCCCGAAGATCACCGGCACCGCCGCGGCGAGCAGCGCCGTCACCGGCGAAACGACACCCATGCGACCGATCGAGAGGGCGTGGTAGAGCAACGCAATTCCCGCGGCACCGGCGAGCCCCGCAAGCGCGCCCCACGCCAGCGATGCAGCTTCGAACGCTTCGCGATGTGCTGCAAGTGCGAGCAGAATAACGAGCAGCCCGACGGCCTGTGCAGCGAGGGCGACGGCGAGCAGCGCCGCACGGCGCGCGGCGATGCCGCCGAGAAAATCGGCGCTGCCATACGCGGCGGCGGCGACGAGCGCCAGGAGTACGCCCAAGGGCGGAGTTAGGCCTCGATGACGATCGGCACGATCACTGGCCGGCGCCGCGTACGCGAAAAAATTTCTTTCGCCAGCGTCGCCCGCACGTGTTCGCGCACCGAGTTCGTGTCGCGAAGCGCATCGCTCGAGAGCGTCGCCAACATCGCGCTCAGGTGCGAACGCAGATGTTCGATCAGTTCCTCCGATTCCGGTTCGTAGAATGCGCCGCGCGTCACGATATCGGGAACGCCGATCGTCTGCACTTCTTCGGCATCGATGGCCACGACGGCGGTCACGATGCCGTCGTGCGAGAGCATCTTCCGGTCGCGAAGCACCGCTTCGCCCATCTCGCCGAGCCCCGTTCCGTCGACGAGCACCATGCCGCCGTAGG
>JABEUW010000160.1 GCA_013043945.1 Vulcanimicrobiota bacterium
CATCGTGTTGACGTTGGGAATATCGATGCCGTTTTCGATAATCGTCGTCGCGACGAGCACGTCGGTCTCGCCGTCGATGAATCTCTGCATGATCGGCTCGAGCTCGCCCTCGGTCATCTGCCCGTGCCCGATGGCGATGCGTGCGCGCGGAATCAGTTGCTGCAGCGCGTTGGCGACGGCATGAATCGATTCGACGCGATTGTGCAAGTAATAGACCTGCCCGCCGCGGTCGAGTTCGGCGGAGATCGCTCGCGTAACGACGGCATCGCCGCCGGGGAGCACGACGGTTTTAATCGACATGCGATTCTTGGGAGCGGTCTGAATGAGCGAGAGATCGCGCACGCCCATCAACGACATATGCAGCGTACGCGGAATCGGCGTCGCCGAGAGCGTCAGCACGTCGACGCTGGTTTTGAGTTCCTTTAGCCGCTCTTTATGCATGACGCCGAAACGCTGTTCTTCGTCGACGACGATGAGGCCGAGATCGGCGAAGACGACATCCTTCTGCAGCAAGCGATGCGTGCCGATGACGATATCGACTTTCCCTTCGGCGAGCGCGGCGAGCACGACGCGCTGTTCGGCCTTGGTTTTAAAGCGCGAGAGCTCTTCGACGCGTAACGGATAGGCGGCGAAACGCGTGCTGAAGGTGCGGTAGTGTTGCGCGGCGAGCAAGGTGGTCGGCACGAGAATCGCGACCTGTTTTTTATCGGAGACCGCCTTAAACGCCGCACGGAGCGCGACCTCGGTTTTGCCGTAGCCGACATCGCCGCAGACCACGCGATCCATCGGGCGCTCGCGCTCCATATCGCCCTTCACCGCACTCACCGCGGTCGCTTGGTCGGGCGTCAGATCGTAAGGGAAGGCCTCTTCGAGCTCGCTCTGCCACGCACTATCGGGCGCGAACGAAAATCCGCGGCTCATCTCGCGTTCGGCGTAGAGTTCGACGAGCCCATCGGCGATCGCGGCGAGTTGCGAGCCGACGCGCGCCTTCGTGCGCGCCCACTCCACTCCGCCCATTTTCGAAAGCCGCGGCGTCGCACCGTCGCCGGCGGCGTACTTCGTCACCTGATGCATCTGCGTCACCGGCACCATCATGCGGTCGCTTCCGGCGTAATGCAGGTCGAGAAAATCTTGCGTGACGCCAAAAAGCGTCTCGCTGCGCAGGCCGACGTACTGCCCGATGCCGTGCACCGCGTGCACCACGAAATCGCCGACCTTCAGATCGGCGAGCGTCACCGGCACGCCTTCTTTCACCGCACGGAGCTTCACGCGTTTCGGCGGCGCACCGAAGATCTCACGATCGCCGAGAATGCGCAGCCGCTCGTCGGGAAGCGTAAAGCCTCCGTCGATCGATCCGTGCTCGATGCAGATGCCGCCCTCGGCGAGCGCGCGCGCCATCGGCAGCACCTCGATCCCCGCCGCGCTAAAGATCTCGCCGACGCGCGCGATACCGGAGGTGAGAATAACGATGCTCTCGCGGTGCGCGAGCGACTCGCGTATCGCTTCGAGGAAGAGCGTCATCTGCCGATTGTAGTGTTCGCTCGGGCGCGTCTCCACCACGATCGATGCGTCGATGCGCGGCAACCACGCGGGCGCCTCGCCTTCGATCGCCCCCGGTAGCACCAGGCTTTGCAAGCGTTCGCAAGCGGCATGCAACGCATCGAGGCGCGGGTGCGGCGCTTCGATCTCGGCGAGCAGCGCATCGTCGACGAATTCATCGCGCACGTCGAGCTCTTCGGCGGCCGCATCGGCGAGCAGGGTGCTGCGCGCACGCACGCGCTCTTCGTCGAGCGCGCTCTCGATCGCGCCGAGCGTCGCTGGTTCGACGAGTGTCAGTAACGCATCGTCGGGGAGATACTCGAAGAGCGTCTCGGGGCGATCGTAAGCGAAGGGAATCCACGCATCGGGGAGCTCTTCACCGCGTTCGAGGAACGCACGCACCGCGCGTTCGCGCGGGCCGTCGCCGCCGATCCGTTCGGCCACGTTGCTGCGGTAGATCTCGTCGCGTGGTATCTCGCCCCACGGCAGCACCTCGAGCGCTTCGAGCGGTGCGACGCTGCGCTGGCTCTCGATCCCGAAACTCCGGATGCTCTCGATCGTATCGCCGAAGAATTCAACGCGCGTCGGGCTCTCCGCAGTCGCCGCATAGAGATCGAGAATACCGCCGCGCACCGCGTACTGCCCGACCGCACCGACGATATCGGTGCGTTCGTACCCGAGGCGATGCAAGCGCCGAATCGTCGCTTCCCAACCCGGTTCTTCACCGACGCGCAGCTCGCTGCGCAGATCGCGCAGGACGGTTCGCGGCATAACGTACGAGCGCATCCCCGCGACCGAGGTGAGGACGAGCAATGGCGTGCCGGCATCGAGCGCGGCGAGCAAGGTGATGCGCGCGCTGCGCTCCGCCGGCGATTCGATGCTGCCGAACGCCGCTTCGCGACCGCGATGCAAGAAGAGATCGGCGGCGCGCGATTCGCCGAGATAGCAGAGCAGATCGGCGTAGGCGCGCTCGGCGGCATCGGGGGTCGGCAGCAGCACGAGCGTCGGGCGCCTGCGCGCGCGGTAGAGCGCGGCAAGCAGCGTCGGGCGCGCGGCGGGGATCGTTTCGTGCAGCGCAACCGCGCCGATACCACGCTCGAACGCGGCGAGCGCGGGCGCGAGCGGGCCACGCTCCCCCGCGA
>JABEUW010000161.1 GCA_013043945.1 Vulcanimicrobiota bacterium
GTGCGGCGGTGGCGAGCAAGGGCGCCGGTCGTTTATGGAGTGGTGGTTGACGGACCCCTCGAGACCATGGAGGGGAAACGCCAATGATCGGGGCGGGTCACTGCACGAAATTGATGGTGGCTAGCAGTGGGTTCCGCTCGGATGGGCCGCAGGGCGGCCGGGTCGGGCAAAGTGGCCGTCGACCGGGCGGACTATAGCACGCCCGCTCCGCGCCGCTCCTATGCTAAAAGTCGGTTTCATGAAGGAGATACCTTGCGCCACCCGCATAAAGGCCCGGGGTAGGCCAAGTGGAATCCGAGTTCGGCGATGTTGAGGATCGGGCTCTTTACCGAGGTCTATCATCCGGTGGTCAACGGGGTCGTGACCGCCGTCGATACCCTGCGCACGTGCCTTACCGAGTTGGGGCACGAGGTAACGGTCTTCACCCCGCGTCACCCCGAGGCGCGCTACGACGCGGGCGTCATTCGCATTCCATCGCTGCCGCTCCCGACCCAGAGCGATTACCGACTCACGGTTCCGGTCCTCCGACGGAGCGAGATCGCGCATCGGGTCGCACAGCTCGACGTGCTGCACCTTCACTCACCATTCGTTACCGGTTGGATGGGGCTGCGCTACGCTCGCCGCTACGGGCACCCCACGGTCTACACCTATCACACCCAACTTGAAGCGTACGCTCACTACGTTCCGTTCGAAGCGCGCGCAACGCGCTACGCTGCCTCGGAGCTCACGCGCCGATTTGCCAATGCGGTCGCTGCGGTTATCGTTCCGACGGTTGCCATGGAGCGACGACTCCGCGACCTCGGCGTAGAGGGACGGGTCGAGGTGCTTCCAAGCGGCATCGACGTGGAGTTTTTTGCGCGCGGTCGGCGCTGCGACGATCTTCGCGAACGGATGGGCGCCCGCTCGGCGGATCGGCTCTACCTCGCCGTCGGCCGCCTCGCGTTGGAGAAAAATCTCGATATCGTGGTGGAAGCGCTCGCTCAGGTGCGTTCGCCGAACGTTCGGCTCGCCTTCATCGGCGATGGCCCCGAGCGCGAAGCGCTCGAGGCGCTCGTTCGGGAGCGCGCTCTCGCCGACCGCGTGCGATTTCTTGGCACGCTCCCGCGCGAATCGCTTCCCGATTTCTACGCGAGTGCCGATGCCTTTCTCTTTCCGAGCTTGACCGAGACGCAAGGGCTCGTCCAAGTGGAGGCGCTCGCTGCCGGGTTGCCGGTTCTCGCCGCCGACTCTCCGCAAAATCGCGACGTGCTCGGGGGGTGCGCCCGCCTGCTCGCTCCCGACGCACGCAGTTTCGCGCTCGCTATGGAGGGCGCCGCATTGGAGATCGCCACGCGCGAGGAGATGCTCGTTGTCGCACGTCGCTTCGATGCACGCACGCTCGCCGCTCGTTGTATCGAGATCTACCACGAGGCGATCGCGAGGCTCGCCACCCCCGCTTGACATCGAACGTATGTTCGACGTATGCTAACCGAGAGGTCCATGCATGCGTAATACGTCGCTCCACCGAGTCCTCGTCGAATACGGCTACGCGGCCGCAGCGACGGGCAACGCAGTCCTCATCGCTCGCATCCGGCGCGGTCGGAGCGCTCAGTTACTGCGCGTTCCATTCTCCATCGCCGTGCCGGAAGAGTGGGCCGAACGGGCTGCTGCCTACTGCGCACTCTATGCACTGATCCAGGCATTGCGTCGATTCGGTCGCGATCTCGGCACGGTTGCGGTTCCCGATCCCGATCTGCTCGATGACCTGCGCGAGCATCGTGCGTTGCCGGCGATCCTTCACCGGCCTTACATCCATCTGCTCTGCGCGCTGCGGGGGATGCCGAGGATCGAACTCGCGCCTGGAGGTGCCGAGGATCTCGCCGAGCTCGCTCGCGCCGAGATCTCCCGTATCGCTGCCTAACGCCGACAGAGTGCCCTCGTTTCGATGCTTTATCGCCGAACGCTTGAAGGGGGCGCGTATCCCGTGCTATAACCTCCATGGTGCCGTTGAGTCGCTATCGACTCGCCCGGCGCAATCTATTCCCTCCCGCTTGCAATCACCCACCATCGCGGCGTAGCCCGATGAAGTCGCTGGTGAATGCGTGCGGACGCTGCGAGAGTGAGCCTCCCCTGCAACTCGATCACCGCCCCAACGAAAATGGTCGCCCGCCTAATGGTGGCCGTCGTCGCCGTTCGCGTCGTCGCCACAACAACACCGGTTTTCCGCAGCCGGAGGCATTCGCGCAGAACGAAGCACAGGCGCCGCCGTTACTGACTGCAGCACAGCTCGAAGAGAAAAATAAGAGCGAGCTCGTCGAGATAGCGAAAGAGTTTTCGATCGAGATCGCGGCCCCGGCGAAGGTAAAGAAAGACGAGATCGTCCTACAGATCCTCGCCGCCCAGCAGGCCCGCTCGGGCATCGAAACCGCGAGTGGAATCCTCGACATTCTTCCCGAGGGCTACGGTTTTTTGCGACGCGCGGGCTACGTGATCGGCAACGAAGATGTCTACGTGAGCCAAGCGCAGATTCGGCGAGCCGATCTGCGGCGCGGCGATCGCGTCGATGCAACGGTGCGCCGCCCGAAAGAGGGCGAAAAATACTTCGGGCTCTTGCGCGTCGACCGCGTCAACGAGATCGATATCGAAAAGATGGGCGTGCGGAAGCTCTTCGAAAAGGGCACGCCGATCTATCCCAACGAGCGTTTCAAACTCGAGGTTCGTGCGACGCAGCTTTCGACGCGCGTCATCGATCTTTTCTGCCCGATCGGCAAAGGGCAGCGTGCGCTGATCGTCTCGCCTCCGAAGGCCGGTAAGACGACGCTGCTCAAAAACATCGCCAACTCGATCTCGATCAATCACCCCGAGGCGCACATTATCGCGTTGCTCGTCGACGAACGCCCTGAAGAAGTCACCGACATGCAGCGGACGATCGATGGTGAGGTCGTCGCTTCGACGTTCGACGAACATCCGGAGAACCACACGGCCGTCGCCGAACTCACGATGGAGCGCGCCAAGCGCCTCGTCGAAATGGGGAAAGATGTCGTCATCCTTCTCGATTCCATCACCCGCCTCGCACGCGCGTACAACCAGGTGGTTCCGAATTCCGGGCGTACGCTCTCGGGCGGCCTCGATACCGCATCCTTGCATAAGCCGAAGCGCTTTTTCGGTGCGGCGCGCAAGATCGAAGAAGGCGGTTCGCTGACGATCATCGCGACGGCACTAATCGAGACCGGTTCGAAGATGGACGATATTATTTTCGAAGAGTTCAAAGGCACCGGTAATATGGAACTCAACCTCACCCGCAAACTCGCCGAATCGCGCGTCTTCCCCGCCGTCGATATCAAGCGCTCGGGAACGCGCCACGAAGAGCTCTTACTCTCCAACGAAGAGATGCGCAAAATCTGGCTGCTTCGCCGCGCGACCGCCGTTCTCAACAGCGGCGATATCACCGAGATCATCCTCGACAAGATGGCGCAGACGCGCACGAACGACGAGTTCCTGGCGTCGGTCACCAAAGAGGCGCTCTCGATGTCCCGTGGTTACGAAGAGAATAACGGAAAGTACTAAGCGCGACACGGCGCA
>JABEUW010000162.1 GCA_013043945.1 Vulcanimicrobiota bacterium
GAATTTGAATCCGAAATTACGATCGGTCGCGACGATGCGGCGGCTCAGGCCTGCCTCGCGCTCGACCGCTACGTCTCGCGTGCCCACGCTCGCATTCGGCTCGATGCGGGCTCGCTCGTCCTCTCCGATCTCGAGAGCCGGAACGGCACCCGGGTGGAGGGCGCGAAGATCGTGGGAACGGTACGGATCGAACCCGGGACGGCGTTTATCGTCGGGCGTACCGCGCTGCGCGTTCTCGTGCGTCCCTAACGTGCAACTCGCGACGACGATCGAGGAGCTCCGTGCCTGGCGCCGCGGGGCGGCTCCGACGCTCGGCTTCGTGCCGACGATGGGCGCGCTGCACGAAGGGCACCTCGATCTCGCTCGCTTCGCTCGTTCGCAGAATGCTGCCGTCGTTGCCTCGGTCTTCGTCAATCCGTTGCAATTCGGGGAGGGTGAAGATCTCGCTCGCTACCCGCGCGATCTCGCCGGCGACCGCGAGAAACTCGCCGCGACCGGTGTGGACCTGCTCTTCGCGCCGGAGGCGGAGGAGATCTATCCCCACGGTTTCAGCACCACGATCGATGTCGGCCCGGTCGGCGAGGGCTACGAAGGAGCGCTTCGCCCGGGGCATTTCCGCGGCGTTGCGACCGTGGTCGGGAAACTGCTGCACCTCGTCGCGCCGCAACGGCTCTACGTCGGGCAGAAGGACGCGCAGCAGAGCGCGGTCCTGCGCAAACTCGTGCGCGATCTCGCGTTCGATTGCACGGTAAGCATCGTGCCGACGGTGCGCGAGACCGATGGGCTCGCGATGTCGTCGCGAAACGTCTACCTCGACGAACGAGAGCGGCACGCGGCTCCTTCGTTGCATCGCACGTTGCGTCGTTTCGTCGAGTTGTTAAAGGCGGGCGAACCACTCGAGATCGCACGCACGAACGCGGCGACCGTACTCGATGCCCCGGGAACGCTCGATTATCTCGCCTGCGTCGATGCCGAGAGTTTCGCGCCGTTGCATGCGCTGCGCGAGAATGCGTTCGTCATCGCCGCCGCACGTTTCGGGCGCACGCGCTTGCTCGATAACCTCTGGTTTCCGCAATGAACGGCGCGCGCATTCTGCTGGTGGTGAGCGGCGGCATTGCGGCCTATAAGGCGGCAGCGCTGACGAGCACGCTGGTGCAGAAGGGCGCAATCGTCGACGTCATCCTCACCGCCGACGCCGAACGGTTCATCGCGCCGCTCACCTTCGCAGCGCTCACGGCACGCCCGGTCTATAGTTCGCTCTGGGATGCCCCCGAGCGGATCCCCCACATTCGGCTCGTGCGCGATGCCGAGGTGGCGATCGTCGCTCCGGCGACGGCGAATATTCTTGCAAAGCTCCGTGCCGGCATCGCCGACGATCTCGCAACGACGGCGTTGCTCGCCGCACGCATCCCGGTGCTGATCGCGCCGGCGATGAATGCCGCGATGTACGAAAACGAAACGACCGTTGAGAACATCGCGGCGCTACGGGCGCGCGGTTACGAAATCGTCGAGCCCGAATCGGGCTTTCTCGCGGAACGCGAGCACGGCGTCGGGCGCCTCGCATCGGAGGAGCGCTTACTCGAAGCGATCGCAGGCGCGCGAGCGCGTCGCCGCTCGCTCGCCGGGAAACGCGTGCTGATCACCGCGGGCCCGACGCAAGAGCCCTTCGATCCGGTGCGCTTTATCGGCAACGCATCGACCGGCGCAACCGGAATCGCACTCGCCGAAGAGGCTGCGCGGCGCGGCGCCGACGTGACGTTGCTGCTCGGGCCGACGCTGCTCGCGCCGCCCTACGGCGTACGCACCGAGCGCTTTGCGGCCGCGCACGAGTTGCTCGCACTCGCCTTGCGCGAGAGCAGCGAGAGCGACGTAACGATCGCCACCGCAGCAGTCGCCGATTGGCGCCCGAGCGAGATATCGGCTGAGAAACGCAAGAAGAGCGACGAAACGCTCCACGTCGATCTGGAGCGCACCCCCGACGTGCTCGCTGCAATTGCGGCTGCAGGCGCTTCGAAGTATCTCGTCGGCTTCGCTGCCGAGACCAACGATCACGAAGCGCACGCGCGCGAGAAGATGGAGCGCAAGGCGCTCGATGCGATCGTGGTCAACGACGTCCGCGGCGGGGCGGGCTTCGGCTTACAGGAGAACGGCTTGGTGCTGCTCGTACGATCCGGTGCTCGAATCGATCTTGGGCGCGCGAGTAAACGCACGCTCGCCGGGCGTCTCTTCGACGCGCTGGAACCATTGCTGAAGGGAAAAGCGTAGTGCTGCTGGCGATCGACGTTGGTAATACCGAAACGAAGTTCGGCATTCTCGATGAAGATGGTTCGGTGCTGCAAATGTGGCGCGTACGAACGTTGATCCATCGCACCCCCGACGAGCTCGGCGTCTTCATCACGCAACTCTTCGCGGTGGCGAAACTCGACCTGCGAACGATCGATCGCATCGTGATTGCCAGCGTGGTGCCGAAACTCGATTTTGCACTCGTTGGGGCCTGCAAGCGCTTCTTCAGCCTCACGCCGACGATGCTCGCGCCCGAGAAGCAGCGGCTCATCCAGATCGAGAGCGAGCGTGCCGCCGAGGTCGGTGCCGATCTCGTTGCCGCGGCGATCGGTGGCGCGGCGCGCTACGGGACGCCGCTCATCATCGCCTCGTACGGTACCGCGACGGTCTTTACCGCGATCTCGCGAGCGGGTGCATTTTTAGGCGCGGCGATCGCGCCGGGGATCAACGTCTCGATCGACGCGCTCGTGGGGCGCACGGCGAAGCTGCCGCAGGTTGCGCTCGATCCGCCGCAGCGCGCGATC
>JABEUW010000163.1 GCA_013043945.1 Vulcanimicrobiota bacterium
AGGTTCGAGAGATCGAATGCGGGCGCGGAGGTTCCGAGCGGTTCGGTAAGGCGGTAGCGATTGGTCAGCGGTACGCCGAGCACCATGTCGAGTTGGTTCTCCGCGAGTTTCACCGCGCCGGCGGCCCCGATCGCACGGACGTTTTGGTCGGCGAGTTCGGCTTGAGCGCGAAGCAGGTCGGCGCGAGGGATCGTTCCGTTTTTGAGGTAGAGCTCCGCTTCGCGTTCGTGTTGCAGCGCAACAGCTACGGCTCTCCGCGCAACTTCATCCATGCGTCGCGCCGTGACGACGCCGAAGTAGGCTTGCGACACCGCGGCGATCGTCGCGCCGCGCGCTTGCACGAGTTGGGATTCCGCCGCGGAGAGACCCGCCGCCGCTTGCCCGACGTGTGCGTTGCGAATACCGCCATCGAAGAGGGTGTATTGCATCGCGAGGATCGGGCTGTTGGTGGCATTGACGGCGCTAAACGGGAGCGCGCCGATCGGCGTGCTGAGTTTTGCAACGGTGCTGACGCTTTGATACGAGTCTTGCAGGGCGATGCCGGGCAGGAGCGGGGCTTCGGCCTCGCCGAGTTGAGCGCGAGCGGCCTCCACACCGACCGCCGCGCTGCGATAGGCGTTATTCCGTTGCAGTGCGATTTTGACGGCGTCGGCGAGGGCGAGCGGCTGCAGATTTGCAGTAGGGGCCGGCGTGGCGGCGCGAAGCGCGCCGCCCGATGCCAACGATACGGCGAGTGCGAGAGTGAGGAGGAGTGGCTTATTCACGGTCGAGTTCTTTCCATGAGGGCGCGTTCTCGATGGAACGCAACGTGAGGTGTTGGAGGGAGGTGATAGAGCCGTACGCGCTCTGCAGTTCGAGTCTCGCCTTCTCGACGCGGTAGGGGCCGCTGAGATAGGCAACGGCATCGCGGGCATCGCCCTCGCCGCGGAATATCTCCATATCGAGATCGACGCTCTCGCCTTCGAGAAGGCGAGGGAGTGCCGTGGATTCCAACTCGATGCAGTCGAGTTCGGGGAAGTTGACAATGCTACGAACGCGCTCGGCTTCGATGCCCGGCGTCGGGAGCGAATCGGAGGCGCGGGTGCGCCCTTCGGCAATGAGTCCGTAGAGGAGCGGAATCGCGAGCACCGAGAGTACCGCCGACATCGTCATGCCGAAGACCAATGCCCAGGCGAGTCCGCTCCAGACCGGGTCTGCGGCGATCACGATCGAGGAGAGTACGCCTGCGGCAGCGGTAAGAAAGATCGGCCGCGTGCGCGCCGTCGTCGCCTCGACCAGCGCTTCGTGCAGGGGGATGCCTTCTTTAATTTTTGATTCGATGAAGTCGAGGAGAATAATCGAATTTCGAACGACGATCCCGATCAGCGCGATCAATCCGATCATCGCGGTTGCGGAGAAGTAGATTCCAAAGGGAGCGAGCAGCGCGAATCCTGGTAAGACGCCGATAACGGCGAGAGGAACTGCGGCCAGCACGACGAGCGGAATCATGAACGACCGGAATCGTGCGACTAACAGGAAGTAGATGAGAATGAATGCGAGGAGCATCGCGCGGCCGAGATCGGCGAAGACGCGATTGGTTAAGCTCCACTCTCCACCCCACGAGATCGAATAGCCGGCTGGTAGCGGGTGGCGCATGAGTGCGAGTTCCATATCGATGACCGCATAGGTCGAACTACGTCCGGCCATATCCGCTCCAACGTAGGAGACGTTCCGGAAATCGTCGCGATAGAGCGGGCGTTCGACATTCCCGGCTCGCGAGGTGACGACTGCGCTCAACGGCACCTGGATGCCGTTGCGTGAGGGGAGCATGAGCGACTCCAACGCCGCGGGATCGCCGCGATAGGCACGTTCGAGGCGAAGAAATATCGAGACCGGTCGTGCTTGGTCGGGAACGTGTAAGGTCGAGACCGGCGCGCCGTGAATCTCCATAGCGAGCGTTTGAATGGCATCGGTCACCGAGACGCCTGCGAGAGCCGCTTCGGTGGGATCGACGCGGAGATTTAATGCGGCGGGAAGATCCTTAAAGCTGGAGTCGATATCGACGACTCCACGTTCGCGCTGCATCATCGAAACGATGCGAGCCGCAATCGCTCGACGTACCTCCGGATTGGGGCCGTAGATCTTTGCGAGAATCGTATCGCGCACCGGCGGACCGGGCGGCACTTGAAGGATCCGTAGCGTGGCGCCGCGTGCCGTTGCCACGGCCGCCAATGCGGGGCGAATCTGCGCCACGAAGGGAGCGGATTCAACCGAGCGGCGATCTTTGGGAAGCAGGGTTACGTGGATCTCCGCCTGGTTGGGCGCGTTGCGGAAGACCGTGCCTTGGAAGAGCGCCGCTAGATCGGGCACGGCATTCGTGCCGACGAAGGTCTGGTAGGAGCGAATCTGCGGATAGGTTGCGAGCTTGCTTCCGACCGCTGCCGCAATGCTTGCGGTGCGAGCGATCGAGCTCGATGGCGGTGCATCGATGGCGACGAGGAACGAGGTTTCGTTCGCGTCGGGGAGCATGCGGAACTTCACCAACTTCAACGCCGGCAGCATCGCTGCAACGAGCAGCGCGAGCGCGAGGATGCCGAGAAAGCGCTGGCCGAGTTTGCGATCGGCGAGCATTTTCGCAAGCGCGTTGCGGAACGGCAAAATCCATTTCGGCGTTCCATGTGACGCCTTCGGCTTCTGATTGCGGAGCAACGCATAGGTCGCCCAGGGCGTAATCGTAAATGCGATTAACAACGATGCGATCATCGCGATGGGGACGTTTAACGGGATCGGACGCATGTACGGTCCCATCATGCCGGTGACGAAGAGCATCGGTAGGAACGAGAGCACGACGGTGATCGTCGCCAGCGTCGTGGGGTTGCCGATCTCTTCGACGGCGAGAACGGTTGCCTCCGCCTTCGAGCGATGAGGATTGACGACGTGGTAGTGTCGATGGATGTTTTCGACGATCACGATCGCTTGATCGACGAGGAGACCGAGCGAAAGAATCAACGCGAAGAGCGTGATGCGGTTGATCGACTGTCCGACGATCATCCCGATTCCCAGCGTCACGAAGAGCGTTAACGGAATCGCGGTCGCAACGACGAGCGCTTCGCGCCAGCCGAGAATGAAGAGCAGCGCGACGACGATAAAGATCGCTTCCAGAAGCCGCTGGATCAACTCGTTCACGGCGAGGTTGGCTTTGTTGCCGTCGTTGCGCGTTACGTCGAGGGTCATGCCCGGCGGCAGCGCGATCGTTTTGACGCGCGAGAGAATAAGGTTCGCAACCGTTACGGCATTCGTGCCGGCTTTTTTCGCAATCGCAATACTCACGGAGGCCTGCAGCCCACGCTCGCCACCCTTCGTGCCCGCCGCGTATCCAAACCCGGTCGCGTTCTCGCGCGGGGCGAGCCCGCGTTCGACGGTGGCGACCTGCCCGAGCCTCACCGGCTGCCCGTCGCTGACGTTCACGATTTGATTGCGCACGGCATCGAGCGAGGTGAGTGCATCACCCGCTCGCAACGAGAGGCTCTCCCCTTCGCTGTGGAGCGCACCGACGGCTTGGGTTGCGTTGCTCGCACCTAATGCGGCGGCAATCTGGCCCGCCGATACGCCGTATGCGGCGAG
>JABEUW010000164.1 GCA_013043945.1 Vulcanimicrobiota bacterium
TCTCGCTCGAACATATGCGACGGAACTACGAGGAAGCGCATCCGCGCGACCGAAGCGAAGAGCGGTGAAGCAGACTCTTCTTCTCCTCGCTCTCTGCGCCTCGACCGCGCTGTCAGGTTGTACCTCGAAGGCGCCGTACGTGCGGACCGTCGGCGAACTGAAACCGGGGATGCGCATCGAGTTGCGCGTCGCCGGAGCACAGGTTGAAGCGTACGCGCCGCTTCCGAAGCAACCGACACAAGCCTATACCGTTGAGGCGACGGCGCTCGCGGCGATTCCGCCGGCGCCGACGATCGTTCCCGACCGCCGTGGCATCGTCGTGAACGCTCCTCAGGCGCTCGCCGATCTGCTCGTTCGCGTACCGCCCGGCGTCGATCTGGTCGTTCGCAATGCCGTCGGCGATATCGACGTCAGCAACGTCGGCGGAAACGTCGATCTGGCAACGGAGCGAGGCAGCATTCATGCGCTACTCGATGGGTACGCACAAGCGCGCGTCGGCAAGGGAAACATCACGGTGACCATGGGCGCGCTCGCCTGGCCCGGTACCTTACGATTTCGCGACGATAACGGCGACGTGACGCTCTTCGTCGCCGCGAACGCTCACTTCCACCTGCACTTGCAAACCGGCGACGGGACGATCTTTACCACCTACGGCCTTCGCGGAACGTCGAAGGGCACGAGCGAGCGTATCGATGGAGATATCGGTAGGCCCGGTTCCCAGGGTATCTCGGTCGTCGTCAAGCGCGGCAGCATCCGCGTCCTACGGATGATGCCGCAAGCATAGCGATCCTACTGTTTGTTGCCGAAGAGCGAACCGAGGACGTTGCCGATATTACTCGATCCGCCGACCTGCGTTTGCCCCTCGGCCGCCGGTTCGTGATAGGTCATCGACTGAATACCGATCCGTCCCGGACCGTAGAAACGATTCATCTGCAAAGCGAAGCCGCCGACCGCCGCACCGAGCGCGCCGAGTAATCCTCCCCCGCCCGCGCTCTGTAACACGCTCACGGTATCCATGCGAACGGTAGAGTCTTTCCAGAGCCACCCACCGGGCTCGACGTCGAGCGTCTCCCCTGCGGCGAGGTTCTTTTCGAAGACGTTCCCGTACCCGTGAATCAGGAGCACGCCCTCGCGATCGCGGGCGACGAAACGGTCGATAAAGAGTCCCGTGCGCGAAAAGAGCACGTTCGCTATGCCTTGCTGCCAGTAGTAATTATATTCGATTTCGCCGGTCGCTAAGAGAAATTGATGCTCGCGGACGTCGACCGATTGCCCGGGCGCGAGCCGGAGGGCCACGATCTGCCCGGGGGCCTCGCGCGAAAAAGCAATATTGCCGGGGCCCTGTGCGGTGGAAATAAAAATCTGCAAGCCGGCAAAAAACCGTTGTGCCGAATTCTTCAGCCCCATAAATCCAAGCCGGACCTGCGGCGATTTCCAGAGCACGATGTGGTGTTCGAAATAGACCGTTTCGCTCGCTCCGAGCTCGACATCGACGACCGGCACCAACTGCCCTTCGATGCGAATCGAGCAATCGCCAATGCGAATGACTTCCTTGGGATTATCGGTCTCAGCGACCGGCTCGGTGTAGCCGCCAACCCCCGTGCTGCTCGCCGCGGGCGCTCCGCAATTCGGGCAGAATCTCGCCTGTGCGGGAATCGCTGCTTGGCAGGTAGGACAATTCATACGGGGAGAGCTCCTTTCCGCGCGCGCAAACTCTCTAAGGATTTCATCAGTCGAACGATCGCTTCGTTAAACGGGGTGGCAACGCCGGCTCTTCGCCCGAGCGCTACGACCGCACCATTGAGGTGATCGATCTCGCTCTTGTTCCCAAGTTCGAGGTCGAACGCCATCGAACTCTTACTCTCCGCACCGACGGCGATCACATCGGTCACGTATTGCCACGGGTTGGCGAATGGCAAAGAAATCTTTAATGCTGCGGCGACTGCCGCAGCTTCCTCAGCTAACGACTCCGCGAGTCGTGCGGCATCGGGTTCGCGCAGAATATCCCCCGCCGTACAGTCCAAAATTGCGGAGAGAGCGTTCACGGCGGCGTTTGCAACGAGCTTGCCCCAGAGATGCGGTTTGATATCGTAGACCACCGCGGCGCGGAGCCCGCCCTTCGAAAGCAACGTCGCGACGGCCTGTGCAGTCGCCGCCGAAGCACCCGCCGAGCCGATGAGCGTCATTCCCTGTTCGGAGCTGCGCACCGCACCGGGAGCGATCGTTTCGGCGGACTCCGTCGTAACGCCGAGTATGACCGGCACAGCACCGCCGAGCGCGGTCTTAATCGCGTCCTCGTTTCCGACTCCATTTTGCAGCGAAACGATCGCCGTCGTCGGGTTTAGTTCGCCGGCGAAGGGCCGCAGTGCACGTAATGTGTCGACCGCTTTCACGAAGAGGAAGAGCACGTCGGAGCTGAAGAGCTCGCGTGCGCGCGTCGCGACGCGAATCTTGCGAGGCTCCGCGTCGTTGACGCGCAGCCCTTCGCGTTCGAGCCCCGCTCGTACCGCTTCGTTCGATTCCATAATCGTAACGTCGGCGATCTCGGCAAGGTGGCGTCCGAATAGCGAGCCCATCGAACCGCCGCCGATGAGGCCGATCCGCGGCCGCGAATCCGGATTATCGCGGTGCATCGGTGAATTCGACTCCATAGACGTCGCGGCGTTGAGCGTGGAGAATGTCGCGTTCGCCGACAAATACTTTTATGCCGGGAGCAACGCGAAGATTTGTCGACAGGTCGAGCATCGGTCGCGCGACGTCGTAGAGTTTGGTCGAAAAACCGAGGCCGCGGCGCGAATAGCGCCCGAGCAGGCCGAGCCGCGAATAGAGGATCCCACCGCCGAAATAGAGCCCCGGTCCGATGCGGCGTACGGCTGCGAGATCGAGCGTGCTCGTTCCGCTTCCCAGGTCATTCGCCCCGAGAAGAAATTGCGTCGGGGCGTTCGGGAAGACGCTGAGCGCGAGCGAACTGCTCGGACCGCGCGAGGGGCCTAGGAGCGGGGAACCGCCGCCGACGCGTTCGGGGGAATAGCCGGTAATACGCACGTTTGCCGAGATGAGCGAGAACGGCTTGCCCTTCCCTGGCTTGCCTTGGTGCGTACTGCCGTTGCGCGGGCCGGGCGATTGCAGATGGCCGCCGAGTGCGCCGAGCAAAGAATTCGCGCGTTGCGAGGTTTCGTCGAGGTTCCGAATGGTCTCGCGAAGCCGACTTTGGGTTTTGGGGTCGCCGGTAATGCTCTCCATGTCGGTCGCCATCTTCTTCAACTTCGCGCTCGCCTCGGCGATATTCGTCGTCGTCGTCAAGACGTTGCCCTTAAACGCGGGGTCGTTTGCAATGCTCGCCACGATTTGCATCGTCGAATTTAGCGCGGTAGCGGTTCCTTGAATCTGTGCCAGGGTTTCGTTCAGGCGGTTCGAGTTGCCGCGGACGGTGCGATCGAGCACGCCCGTCATCGATGCAATATTGCCGCTCGCTACGCTCAAGTTACTTTGCAACTCGGTAGCGATCGCATTGCTTTGCGCGGCGAGCCGTGCGACCGCACTGCTTGCCGAGGCGGTAAGCGCGTTGGTATTTTCAAGCGTACTTTGTAACTCGTCGAGTAAACGTGGTTCGCGTTTTGCGACGTCGGCGAGGACGCCGTTGAGCACTTTTAACTGTCCTTGCCCTTCGGTAACGAGATCGGCGATCGTCGCGGTGTTGGTTCCCTGCGGCTGCTCGGCGATCGGCCGTATGCCCGGACCGATGATATTGGGTTGCTCGCCCGGCTCCGGGCGCGGCGGTACGATCAGCAGACTCGGATCCCCGGTGAGCGGGGCCTGTATGAGAAAGCGCGATTCGCTGGGAATACGTACCGCCTGGCCGCCGACGTGTGGCTTGATCGCGAGGATAACGTCGACCGTCGTGTCGGGGAGCAGCTTAATGCTCTCGACGCTCCCAACGGAGACGCCGCTAAAAAAGACCTGCGCGCCCGAATGGAGCCCGGCTGCGGAGCGAAAATGCACGCCTATTCGGTATCCGGAGTGCCGCGTACCGAAATCGGTGATGACGTAAAAGAACGCAAAGAGCAGGGCGAGCGCCGCCAGCGCAAAGGCTCCTACTTGTGCTTGCTTCGACATACCTGCCTCCCTTCTACACCGGTATCGGCCCAACCTCATTGCCGGTGAGGAACTGTTGCACGAACGGATTGCTCGAGGTGCGTATCTCTTCGCGAGGACCGTAGGCGATGATCGCGCCTTCGAAGAGCATTGCGACGTAGTCCGCCATTCGGAAAATCGAGTGGAGATCGTGCGATATCACCACCGCGGTTCCGTCGAGCTTCTGGCGGAGGCGGATGATCGTATCGGTGATCAGGTTCGTGACGATCGGGTCGAGCCCGGTCGTCGGCTCGTCGTAGAGCACCAGCTCCGGGCGCGTGACGATCGCCCGAGCAAAGCCGGCGCGCTTGAGCATCCCTCCGGAGAGCTCGTTCGGTAAACTATCGTAAATGTGACGGAGGCCAACGCTTTCGAGCGCGTCGTCGACGATGTGACGGATCTTCTCATCGGAGAGCGCGGTGTGCTCCCGCAGCGGTAAGCCGACGTTCTCACCAATCGTAAGGCTATCGAGCAGGGCGGCGAACTGAAAAGCGAGGCTCGTTTTTTGCCGAAGCTCGACCAACTTTCGTTCCGGCGTATGGCAAAGATCGTGGCCGTCGACGTAGACGTGCCCGCTCGATGGTTCGATAAGGCCGTCGAGCAAGCGAAGAATCGTCGATTTTCCGGCCCCCGAGAGACCGACGATACAGGTGATTGCACCGCGAACGATTTTCAGATTGCATTTTTTGAGAATGACGTTCTCTCCGAAGGAGAGCGTCACGTCCTCCAAACTCGCGTAGATCGTCGGCTCCATCGGCTAGTGACCTCCGAAGAGAAAGTAGCTCATGATGAAGTTCGTTCCGAAAATGAGAATGATCGAGATGACGACCGCGCTGGTCGTCGCGCGGCCGACCCCTGCCGCACCACCGCGCGTCGAAAGTCCCTGATAGCACCCGACGAACGCGATGATGCAGGCAAAGATGAAGGACTTCAAGAGCCCTTTGACGACGTCGTCGAAGCCGACGGCTTGACGGGCCGAGGAGATGAACGAGGCGGGGTTAATATGCGCGTACGCCTGCGCGATCCACATACCACCGACGATCGAAATGATATCGGCGAAAATCGTCAGCAGCGGAAGCATGATCGCGAGGGCCAATAAGCGCGGCACGACGAGAAAGCGCACCGGAGAGAGCCCCATCGAGCGGAGCGCGTCGATCTGCTCGGTCACGACCATCGATCCGATCTCGGCGGCGATCGCCGAACCGACGCGACCGGCGACGACCACTGCGGTGAGCATCGGCCCGAGTTCGCGGACCGAGGTGTAGGTGACCGCACCTCCGACGAGGCTGCCGATTCCATACTGCACCGCTTGCTGAGCCGATTCCAGCGAGATGACCATGCCGGTAAAAAGTGAGGTAAGCAGCACGATCAGTAAGGATCCTATGCCAAGTTCGTAGCACTGCACGAAGGTTTCGGCGTACCGAATCTGTGCGTGCACGAGCGAACGAATGCTCTCGCCGATTAATGTGATAATGCCGCCGAGGTACTCGAGAAACGCAATCGTCTGTTCGCCGAAGCGTTCGAGGATGCGCATACTCTATGCCGTCGCCTCGTCGAGCAGGGCGAGCATCGTTCCGATGTTCTCCAATCGCTTGACCGCAACGTTCCGTTCGGCGTTGAAATTCAACTGTGCCTGTGCGAGCTCGGCGAGCCTCCGATCGACATCCCGCAACTGTGCCCGCGTCTGTGTATCGAAGCTTGCGAAATATTTTCTCAGCGCCGCGCGATACCCCGCCTCAAGATCATCGGTCTGGGCACCTGCCTCAAGCGCCCTTCCGACGCGCTGGTGGAGCGCGCGGATCGCCGCCTCGCTAAAATGAAAGCCTTCAGCATGTTGGTAGAGCGTGCGAAGATCAGCTTCCACGCGTGCCTTCATCGATCGCTTTCTTTTGGATTTCGAATAATTCGCCGATGCCCTTGGATGCCAACTCCAGCATTCGGTCGAGCTCTGGGCGACCGAATGGTTCGGCCTCTGCGGTTCCCTGTAACTCGACGTATCTTCCGGCATCGGTCATAAACACGTTCATATCGACGTGCGCGTTACGATCTTCTTCGTAATTGAGATCGAGCATCGGCGTCCCGTTCACGATTCCGACGCTGACCGCTCCAACCAATCCATGCATCGGCCAACGAGCGCGCTCCGCCTGTGAAAAACGCTTCGACAATGCGATCGAGAGCGCGACGCACGCCCCGGTCAGCGATGCCGTCCGGGTGCCGCCGTCGGCCTGCAGGACGTCGCAGTCGATGGTGATCGTGCGCTCGCCCAATTTCACGGTATCGACGATCGCTCGTAAGGAGCGGCCGATAATCCGTTGGATCTCGTGCGTGCGCCCCCCTTGCCGCCCTTTTGCGGCCTCCCGGGCGGTCCGCTCGCTCGTAGCGCGCGGGAGCATCGCATACTCGGCGGTGATCCAGCCGAGGCCCTTGCCCTTCAGCCATGGCGGAACGCGCTCTTCGAGGGTCGCCGCGCAGAGCACGCGCGTCCGCCCCACCTCGATCAGCGCCGAGCCTTCGGCGAAATCGAGCGGGTTGGGCGTGATCCGCACCGGGCGAAGTTGGTCTGAAGCGCGTCCGTCGTTTCTTTGCACCACCGCAGGCTTCGCTATTCGACGGTAACGGTCTTTGCGAGGTTCCGTGGTTGGTCCACATCTTTGCCGTCGAGGTCGGCAATGTGGTACGCCAGGAGCTGTAAGGGGATGATGTTGACGATCGGCGCGAGCAGTTCGTCGACCTTCGGTACCCAGAACACGTGGTCGGCGACCGAGGCCGCTTCGTTGTCTCCGTGGTTGGCGACGACGATGACCGGCGCTTCACGGGCGCGCGATTCCATCAGATTCGAGAGCATTTTATCGCGCACGCGCCCGTGCGTCACCACGCCGATCACCGGAACGCTCGCATCGAGGAGAGCGATCGGGCCATGCTTCATCTCGCCCGCGGCGTAGCCCTCGGCATGGAGATACGCAATTTCCTTGAGCTTCAGCGCGCCTTCCAATGCGGTGGGGTAGTTGATATAGCGCCCGATATAGAGCGCGCTATGGGATTTGCGAATCTTCTTCGCGACCTTCCGAATATCGTTGCTGGCGTTGAGGACCGCGTCGACCGCCGCCGGCAGAAGGCGCGTGCCCTCGGCGATCTCGCGTAAACGCTCGATCGGCGCCGTCTTGCGGAGTCGCGCGAGGTAGAGGGCAAAGAGCGTCATCGCCGTCACCTGTGCGACGTAGGTTTTTGTCGCCGCAACCCCGATCTCGGGGCCGCTGCGCGTGAAGAGCGTCGCGTCGACGACGCGTGTCAAATGCGAGCCGAGTTTATTGCAGACTCCGAGAACGGCGCTGCCGGCCGAGCGTGCGACGCGAACCGCTTCGACGGTATCGGCGGTCTCCCCCGACTGGGACATCGCGATCGTCAGAGCCGATGCGTCGATCACGGGATCCCCGTAGCGAAATTCACTCGCTAACTCCATCTCGACGGGAAGCCGAACGAGCGATCGCAGCAGATACATTCCTACCATTCCCGCGTAGAACGCCGTTCCGCACCCGGTAATGGCAATCTTGGCGATCGCCGAGAGCCGCTCGTCGAGCCCATGTAACTCGCTCTCGAGCCGCACGTCGAGCGCCTCGTCGATGCGCCCGGCCAACGTCTCTTTGATCACGTTGGGCTGCTCGAAGATCTCCTTGAGCATGAAATGTTTGAAGCCGCCCTTTTCGGCGGAGCTTGCATCCCAGGTGACTAACGAGACCTTGCGGTCGACGCGATTCCCGTCGTAATCCGTGATCGTGACGCTATCGCTCCCGACGACCGCCATCTCGCCCTCTTCGAGAACGATCTCTTTCCGCGTGTACGGCAAAATCGCCGGCGTATCGGAGGCGACGAACATCTCGCCCTCACCGAAGCCAAGCACCAATGGGCTCGCGCCGTTACGAGCGAAGACCAAGTGCTCGGGGCTCTCGCTGCTCATCACACCGAGCGCATAGGCACCGACGACTTCACGCAGGGTGCGGCGCACCGCCCCGGCGAGGTCACCGTCGTAGTGCTGCTCGATCAGGTGAGCGAGCACCTCGGTGTCGGTCTCGCTTGCAAAATGGTGACCGCGCTCGATGAGTCCGGCGCGTAGCGTCGCATAGTTTTCAATGATGCCGTTATGGACCACCGCGATCCGACCGCTGCAATCGAGGTGCGGGTGAGCGTTGGCATCCGAAGGGCGGCCATGCGTTGCCCAGCGCGTGTGACCGAGGCCGATCCGCCCGGCGACGTGTTTGTCGCTCTTCAGGCGCTCCGAAAGGCGGGCGAGCTTTCCCTCGGCCTTCGAGCCGACTAAACGACCGCTCTCGTCGATAACGGCGACCCCGGCACTATCGTATCCGCGATACTCCAGGCGCGAGAGCGCGTCGAGAAGGAACGGAACTGCATTTTTCGGCCCGACGTACCCGACGATACCGCACATAATCGCCTATTTTATGCCTTCGCGCGTGCGCGTGTACTCGATCTTTCCTGCTGCGATCTCATCGAGCGCAATCGAGACCGGCTTATTGCGGTTCGCGACGTCGCGATCGACCAACGGCTCGCTGGCGAAATACTCGCGGCGCTCCATCGGCGGCGTCTCTTCCATGCGAATCCAGTTATTCAGTTGACGCGCGCGCATCATCGCGATATTCACCAAGGTGAATTTCGAATCCGCATGCTCCATCAGCCCGTCGAGGTCGCCGAATATTCGTTTGCTCATCTTCTTCATCTATCCGTTCTGTATTAGCGTGTTTAGGATTGCGTGACGCTCGCAAGCGAGTCGTCGGGGAAGCGGTGAATCCGCATGCGTTCGGCTCGGAAGATCGCTGCGAGGTCGTCGACCGCCTCCTCCGAACGTCGTTCTTGATTGATGACCAGGTAATCGAAGTCGCGAACGTACCTGATCTCTTCGTGCGCGATCGCCAAGCGACGCGCGATCTCTTCGTTGCTCTCTGTCCGCCGCTCCAGCAAACGCTGGCGCAGATTCGAGAATTTATCGGGCAAAACGAATATCGAGACTGCCTCGGGGAAGGCGCGAACGATGGCCATCGCCCCATTGACCTCCGGTTTCATCACGACGTCGAAACCCTCGCGGAGGGTTCCCTCGATATACGAGCGCGGCGTTCCGTAGGCGTTGCCGTTATACTCTCGCCATTCGAGAAAGCCACCGGCGGCGAGACGCGATTCGAACTCCTGGCGCGAGATAAAGAAATAGTGCTCTCCATCGCGCTCGCCCGGTCGCGGCGCTCTCGTCGTTGCAGAGACCGAGTAGCGAAGCATCGGCGTCCGTGCGCGAAGAGCATCGACCAAGGTGTCTTTCCCTGCGCCCGAGGGACCCGAGATAACAAAGAGCAAGCCGGGGCCGATAATCGCACGCCCTCCCACCGACGTTCTTTGCTTCATACGCCAAGCACCTTGAAAGCTCCTCGTCGCGAGGGCGAGATCAAATGACGCGGCAGAGTCGGCGCTGCGCGAAAGCCAGGACCTCGGGAGGGAGCACGTCGTTGACGGAGCCGCTCCAGCGAATCTCGTAGCTCACGTTATTGCGGACCGAGAAAAAGACCACGATCCGGCGGGGAGGATTCTTCCGAGCGAACTCCATCTCACCGGCAGCTCCCGGGCACTCGCCCATCGCGTTCGTCCGCAGCATTTTGCCACCGCCCGGAGCGAGAACGACGCTCTCCAGAATACGGCTCGCGAGATCCGAGGGTGCCCCCTGGAACGGCTCGTGGGTCGCCGAAAGGCGTTCGCCGGGATGCTTTGCCGAGCTCCAGGAGCCCGGAGCGCCTGCTTGCCATCCGATCGGCCCCGCCGCCCCGCCGCCGCAGGCGCTCAAAAGCAGCGCCGCGAGCAACGCCCCGCCCCAAAGGCGGGTCGGAGAGCATGGAAGCGGAACGAAGGTGCGCGTGTTCACGGATTGGCTGCTTTTGCGTCGTTGCGCGCTCGAACTCCTCGGCGCACTGCGTGGAGCGCGCTGCAGTGCGGCGGCGGAGAGTGTCGATCAACGGCTCGTGCTGCGCTTTGAAGGCGCCGGTGGGGCGCGCCTGCTCGCGGCGGCATGCTTCGACCCCACGCCGAGCGTCGCGTTCGTTTCCGACCTTCCGCTCGAGGAGCGCCCCGGGTTTGGGCGCGTGCTCCGAGATCGGCTCATCGGCACGCGCGTGCTCGAGGTCTCCTCGCGACGAAACGATCGCCTCCTTCGCCTAAGGATGGGAACGCGCTCGCGTTTCGGCGTCGCACGCTATCACGATCTCATCCTCGAACTCGTACCGCGCTTCGGCAACGCTCTGCTCCTCAACGAGGAGGGACGCATCGTCGCAGCGCTCCAGAGCTTCGATGCGACCGCAAATGCGCGGCGAACGACGATCGAGGGTGCTCCATACGAAGCGCCGCCGCTCGACGAGCGGCTCCGCATTCCGCGTACGATCGCGCGCGCGTACGGCGATGAGGGCGAGCGTGTCGTCGCCGAGATCGAATCGAGCATCGAGCAGCTCGCCGACCTTTACGTCTATCGCGACCGCGAGGGGCGGCTTCTACAGGCACACCTGGTGGCGCTCCCCATGCCCGATTCCCTCGAAAGCCGCGAAGCCTCGCTGCTCGCGCTATTCGCCGAAATGCAAGCTAGAACGCACGCAAAGGGCTCATCGCAATCGGCGGCGACGCGTCGCGAGCGACTCCTCGCACGGATCGCACGACGACTCGCCGCCGACGAACGCGATGCCGCGCAGATTCTTGAACGATTGCGGGAGATCGGCGAACGCGAATCGCTGCGCGCCGCCGGCGAGGCGATCTACGCCGGGCTTCACGAACGGCCACCAGAGGCGCGCGACGAATTGAAGGGTGAGGCGCGCGGATATTTCGAGCGCTATCGCACGCTCGGGCTCCGCGCGGAGCGCCTCGAACCCGCACTCGCACGATTGCACGCGCGCATCGAGAGCGCGCGGCTCCTCCAGTGGGAGGCATCGCGCGTCGAGCCCGAACTTCTCGCCGAAGTGCAGCGCTCGTTCGAAAATGCGTTCGAGCCGCGCGCCGATCGCACGCGAGCCCGCGCGCCGAAAGCGCCGAAGCGCGTCGCGCCGCGCGAACTGCGGCCCCGCCCCGGCCTTCGCATCCTCATCGGAAGGTCCCCGGAGCAGAATGCCGATCTTACGTTCCGTATCGCGCGCCCCGACGACCGATGGTTTCACGCAAAAAACATCCCAGGCGCACACGTCGTCTTGCAATGCGATACCGAGATTGATGAGGATGACGCCGCATTAGGGGTCGCCGCCGACTGTGCCGCGCTATTCTCGAATGCGAGTGCGAGTGCGAAGGTCGACGTCGAGTACACGCGCCGTAAATACGTGCGCAAACAGCGCGACGGCGCGCCGGGGTTGGTCTTTTATACGAATGCGCGCGCGCTGATCGGTATTCCCGAACGCGCGCGCGCCGTACTTGCCGCTACGGAAGGCGCGCTTCGCACGCCTTCCAATGAAGGTTAGCAAAGAACGACTCGATGTACTTTCCGCGCTCCGACGGTTTATAGTCGCGGATAAAGGCGTGCTCCCAAACGTCCATCACCACCAGCGGAATAAAGCCGGCTGGATTTCCGATTTCGTGCTCGGCGATCCAGTGGTTGCTCACCGCCTTGGCCTGCGGGTCGTAATACGCAATCGCCCAGCCGATGCCGCGCATGGCGCCGACTGCGGAAAAATCCTTTTTCCAGGCGTCGAATCCGCCGAAGCTTTCGCCTAGCGCGTTGTAGAGCTTTCCACCTGAAAGATCGTTCGAGCCTTTCGTAAGATTGTCGAAATAGTATTCGTGAAGGCGCATGCCGTTATATTCGAATCCCAGTCGACGGACGAGTTCGGCAAAAGCGGGATCCGCGCCGACGTTCTTGCCGGCGGTTCGAATCGTCGTCAAGTGCTCGTTGAGTAAGTTCGTATTTTTGACGTAGCCTTCGTAGAGACCGAAATGAATGTTCAGGGTATCATCCGAGATGCCGGTGAGCCCGGAGAGATCCCATTTTTTTGGTGTGTATACGTGCATGCAAATGACCTTTCTATGCATCGACGGTGTCTGAGAGAACCTTCGTCAGACGGGTATTAAAACAATCTTTCCTATATGTTCTGAAGATTCCAGCCGTTCGTGTGCTTTCCACGCCTCGGCGAATGGGAAGACCGAATCGATAACCGGTGCGATCGGTCGGCGCGCAGCGAGCAACGGCCAAATCGCCTGCTGTAGGTCGACGGCGATCTGCGCCTTCTCGGCGTTACTACGCCCTCGCAATGAAGAGCCGATCACGCGCGCTCGCTTACGTAGGAGAGCCGTAAGATCGAGCCGTACCTCGCTCCCGCCCATCGTTGAAAGTACGACGATCCGCCCCTCGGTCGCAAGGGCGGTGAGATCGCGCGCCACATAGTCGCCGCCGACGAGATCGAGAACGATATCGACACCACGACCGTTCGTATAGGCAAGCGTGGAGGCGACGAAATCCGTCGTCTTATAGTTGATCGCACGATGGGCTCCGAGTTGAATCGCCTTCGCACATTTTCGGTCGCTCCCAGCGGTGATGAAAACGCGGGCACCCAAGGCGCGGGCGATGCCGATCGCCATCGTTCCTAAGCCGCTGCTTCCACCATGAATCAACAGGGTATCGCCCGGCTCGATGCCGGCACGATTCACGAGATTATCGTAAGCGGTGAACGCATTCTCCGGAAGGCTCGCTCCTTCGACGGCGCTCCACTGCTCGGGAAGCGGCAATGCGTTGCCCGCGGGCACGACCACCCGCTCTGCATAGCCGCCGCCGTTACAGAGCGCACAGACACGATCGCCGATACGCCACTCATCGACACCGGCACCCAGGAGCGAGACGCTCCCGGCAACCTCTAATCCCAGAATCGGGCTATGTCCCGGCGGCGCGGGATAGAGGCCTCGCCGTCCAAGAGCGTCGGCGCGGCTCACTCCTGCAGCCTCGACCGCGATCTGAATCTCGCCTGCCTCGGGGAGCGGCGCGGGCGTTTCGAGGAGGCGGAGGACCGAAGGGTCGCCGGGGGTCTCGAAACCCACGTATTTCATCGCCGCCCCCGTTCCAGAAACATTGCATCGCCAAAGGAAAAAAAGCGATAACCACGGCCGACTGCTTCGCTATAGGCATCGAGCATACGCTCTCGCCCGCAGAACGCGCTGACGAGCACGAAGAGCGAGGAACGCGGCAGGTGGAAGTTGGTAACGAGCGCATCGACGACGCGAAAATCAAAGCCTGGTTTGATAAAACACGCGGTCGCCCCCTCGCCGGCGAGCAGCGCTCCCCGTTCGAGAACGCAACCCTCGAGCGCGCGCAAGACCGTGGTGCCGACGGCGACCACGCGTCGCCCCGCGCGCTTCGCCGCATCGATGGCCGCAACGCTCGCCGCGGGAATCTCGTAACGTTCTTCGTGCATCTCATGCTCGTCGACGCGCTCGGTCGAAATGGGACGAAAGGTCCCCAAGCCAATATCGAGCACGATGGAGCATCGTTCGATACCGCGTTCGTCGAGCCGTGCGAGCAGTTCGGGAGAGAAATGGAGCGATGCCGTCGGCGCCGCTACGCTGCCGGGCACGCGGGCGAATACGCTCTGATAGCGACCCTGCGACTCCTCGTCGTCGTTGTGAATGTAGGGCGGCAACGGAAGGCGGCCGATGCGTTCGATCGTCTCCTCGAAGGGAGCGCGGAAGAAAAACTCTACCTCTCGCCGCCCGTCCTCATAGGTTGCACGAACGATACCCTCACCTTCATCCCCGAAGCTCACCACCGAACCTTCGCGCAAGCGGCGCCCGGGGCGAGCGAGCACGACCCACGTGCGCGCGCTTCCGTCGAAACGGAGCGAGCCGACCGGGTGAAGCAGGAGGATCTCGGCGCGCCCGCCGCCACCGAGCTGCCCGATGAGACGCGCGTGAATCACCGCGGTCTCGTTGAGCACGAGCAGGTCGTCGGGGCGTAACACCTGGTCGAGCTCGCGAAATTGGCGGTGACGATCCTCCCCGCTCTGCGAAACGACGAATAAGCGGCTCTCGTCCCGATGCGCCGCCGGATGTTGGGCGATCGATTCGCGAGGGAGAGCGAAGTCGTATGCGGCCGTTAGCCGTTCGTCAGTCGCTGCTGCTCGATCTCGATGAACGTCGATAATCTTTTTGCGTCCTCCGGTGCGACCTCTATAAATTGGACGCCGATCTGAAAAGTTTCGTTGGCGGAGGGGCGGATCCATCGCACCAAGCCGCGCATGCGCAAAAATGGGCTCCGTTTCATCGTGATCGTGTACTTCGATCCGACGGGGAGATATTGGTCGACCATCGCACGCATTCCGGTCGGTGAGATATCGGCGATCGCGCCGCGAAAAAGCATCGCAGAGAACGGATCCTCAACGACGATGTCGATAAATTTCCGCAAGCGTAGACCATATCTTTTGTTGGCGGCATCGCCGTCATCGCCCGCGGTCGCCGCTACGCGGTCTTTTCCGTCCGTCATACCCTCGTTCTCAAATTCGGCCGATGCTGGTTCCGGCAAAATAGAAGCTCAAGATCTCTTGCGCAGAGCCTCCGGCGAGAGCGTAACCTCGCGCGCCCCATTGACAGAGACCGACTCCGTGCCCCAGGCCTCTCCCTTCGATATGCAGCCCGGCAAAGGCCTGCGTACCCGGCGCGAAGAGGGGCTTCTGCCGCCGAACGAGCAAGCTGGGGACTCTACGCGCTCCGACATCGATACGAAATCGCGATGCGGGAATTCGTGCGACGCGCTCGACTCCGCCCAGCGCTACCGAGCGCGCGCGGCCACTGCGATCGAAATCCACAAAGGTAACCTCCTGCAACAAACCGATCTGCGGAGCGATCCGGCCGGCGCTCTCGCCGAGCGTTGCGGCGCCGAGATCGGCGCTCCATCGATAGTTCGGCGAAGCCGTGCAATAGGGACAGGGGTGCGCGATGAGATAGGGAATCGACGCGGCGCCCCATGCATCGGCAGAGGATTCAGTAAAGCCGCCGCAGCACGACGAGTATTCGATCTGAGCGAATCCGTTCGCGTAGCGCAGGACCAACCCCGACGTTTCGCGGACCGCCGCCGTACTCGCCGGATGTTCGCTCTCGACGCCGCGATAGACTTGAGCGAGTTCCGAGGGAACGACGTCGTACGCTCGATTCGGATTGCTGCGTGCGAGAATAAACCCTCGCGAGCAGATCGCCTGAGCCTCTAACGCCGCGGTCGGCCAACCTGCGCTCATCTCCGACGGAACGACGCTCGCAAGATAATCGTCGAAGTCGACTTCGTTGACGACGCGGCCATCCGCGAGAATACGATAGTTCCCGCGATAGCGATTCCCCGCGAAGAGAAAGCCGCCGGGAACCGGCTCGACCGAGCCGCGACCCAAAAGCACCCGTAACGCCTGCGAACGGTCGCCGCCGCTTCCGAGGGTTTGCGCCGCCACGGGCGCCGCGAGCGCTATCCCGGCGAGCCCGGCGAGGAACGCACGACGACGAAGCTTCATAACAACCGCTGCTGCGGCGATCGCTCTCCGTCGCCCGCCCCGATCGCCGCGCGTCCCGCTTCGGTGACTTTGCGTCCGGCCGCCGTGCGAACGATGTAGCCGCTCTTCAACAGGAACGGTTCGACGACGTCTTCGAGCGTCTCCGCATCCTCGGTGAGGCTCGCCGCAATCGCGGCGATGCCCGCCGGCCCGCCGTGGTACTGCTCGACGAGCGCACGGAGGAAGGCACGATCGAGTCGATCGAGGCCGCGTTCGTCAACGCCTTCCCGCGCCAAGGCGTCGTGCGCAATCTCTGCGCTGATGCGCCCGTCGCCGCGCACCTGCGCGTAATCGCGGACCCGGCGAAGCAGTCGATTGGCGATACGCGGAGTGCCGCGGCTGCGAGCCGCAATCGCCACGCAGCCTTCGGGCTCGATCGGCACCTCCAAAATCGCGGCCGATCGGGCGACGATCCGTTCGAGATCGCCGACGCCGTAATAGTCGAGATGGTGAACGATTCCAAAGCGATCGCGTAGCGGGGCAGAGAGCATGCCGGCGCGCGTGGTCGCTCCTACCAGCGTAAATCGTTTGAGCGGCAATTTTAAGGTTCGCGCATACGCGCCGCGATCGACGATAAAGTCGATCTGAAAATCCTCCATCGCCGGGTAGAGAAACTCTTCGACGACGCGTCCAAGACGATGCATCTCATCGATAAAGAGCACGTCGCCGTGTTCGAGCGAGGTGAGCAACCCGACCAAATCCTTCGGTTTGTCGAGCGTCGGCCCACTCGTCGGTCGTATGCTCGCTCCCATCTCGCGCGCGATTAATGCCGCAAGAGTCGTTTTCCCTAGCCCGGGCGGACCGTAGAACAGCACGTGTTCGAGCGGTTCGTCGCGACGTTGTGCGGCATCGATCGCGATGCGCAGATTCTCGATCACCTGCTCTTGGCCGACGTACTCATCGAAACGTCGCGGCCGTAAGCCCGCACCGAGCACCTCATCTTCGAGCGCTCCCTCGGGGTCGAGAAGGCGTGAAGAATCATCGATCGCCTCGGTATCCTCCGGCCCAAAGAGTCGTTTGCGCGCCTCATCGCTCATAGCGTATCGGCCGCAGGGACGCTGCGTCGTTCGTAGATCGCGGCGAGCAGCCGCTCCGCATCGGCGATCTCGGGGCGCGCCTCGAGGACATCCCGGAGCATTTGCTCGGCTTCCGCGCGACGGTACTCAAGTTGCAGCAAAACCGCGAGCGCCTCATCGGCAAAATCGGGCATGCGTTTCGTCGTCGGCTCCGGTGCTTCTTGAATCAACAAGAATCTCGCCACCTTCCCTTGCAATTTTGCAACGATATCGCGTGCCTTCTGCTGGCCGATACCGGGTAAGGTTTTCAGAAAGGTATGATCGCCACGTTCGATTGCAGCGGCAATTCGATTCATCGGTACCGAAAATGCACGGACGGCCGAACGCGGACCGATCGATGAGACCCCTAGGAGCGCCTCAAAAAAAGAACGTTCCACCGCATTCGAGAATCCATAATAGGAAAATCGTCCGCTCTTCTGCTCGAGCGAGAGCACCGAATAGATCTCGAGGCGGACCGAGGCGCCGGGTTCGGTCGGCAATTTTTCGGCGACGCAGGGCGGTACGAAAATCTCGTAGCCGAGGCCACCGACGTCGAGCATCACCCGTTCGCCCTCGCGCTCGATCAAACGCCCTTCAATACGTGAAAACATCTTCTCGCTCCTCAGCGCACGTCGAACGGTAATGCGCGGCGCGCCGAGCGACGCGCGAAAGCCAATGCCAACGCGAGCGCGTCGGAGACGTCATTCGGCTCGGGGGCGCGCCGAAGATGTAAGAGCTGTACGACCATCGCGTTCACCTGCTCTTTTCGCGCACTTCCCGAGCCGACCAACGCTCGTTTGACGTAGGAGTGCCCTAAGGTGGCAACGGGAACGCCGGCTTGGGCGCCGGCCAAACAGAGCACTCCCCGCGCGTGCCCCATAAGAATCGCCGTCGAAGGATTGCGGTAGGTCGTGTAGAGTTCCTCGATCACGATATGGGTTGGAGCGGTCTGACGAATCGCTCCCGCTATCCCTTCGTGTAATTGCGCGAGCCGGGCTTCGAGGGGGTCGCGCACGCGCGGTGCGATCGTGCCAGCTTCGATGAGCGTTACGCGCTCGCCATTCACGGCGATCGCCCCATAACCGGTTACGCGAAGGGCGGGATCGATGCCGAGAATTCTCACGATTTTCCGTTAACGACCAGCGTGACGTTCGCTCCGGGTGAGAGCGTCGTTCCAACGAGCGGTTCGGTGTGTACGACATCGCCGTTCGCACCTTCGCTCGTCGTATAGCGAATCGAGCCGATATGATACCCTGCATCTTCGAGGGTCGTACGCGCCTGTTCGACGGTCATTCCTTCGGTATCGGGAACCTCACCCGGCACCGCGACGGTCAGGGCGATACTTGAGCCCGGGGAGACCGAGCTCGACGCATTCGGTTGCTCGGCGAGAACCGTTCCGCTCGCAGCGGGATCGACGCTGTACGAGAGCGTCACGAGCAGCCCGAGCCCTGCGAGTTGCGCTCGGGCAGCATCGGCACCAATACCGACGAGATTCGGAAGCGTCACAGGCGGCCCAGCGTTCCCGGCTCCGGTACTCACCACGACGTGCATCGTCGCACGCTGCGCGATCGATTGTCCCGGCACGAGATCCTGCGATGCGATCGTGCCGGCGGCGACCCCGGGGATCGGGCTCTGTTGAACGATGTCGAGCGTCAGCCCTAATCGTGCCACGAGCTTTTGCGCCGCGGAGATATCGAGCCCGACAAGATTCGGCACCTCGATCGGCTGCGGGCCCTCCGAAACGACGAGGAGCACCAAAGAATGCGCGCGCGCGCGCGCTCCGGGGGCGGGGCGCTGCGCGACGACGCTCTCCTTTGCAGCGGCGTCGAAACGGCGTTCGATCCGCACGTGGAAACCTTGCTCGGTTAGGCTACGCTCGGCATCGCCCGCGAGAAAGCCACGGACGTCTGGAAGGCCGACGAGCGGCAAGCCGTTGCTGACGATGAGCTCGACGAGCGAGTTCTTCTGTACGAGCGATCCGGGCGGCGGATTCTGTCGAATCACGCGGTCGGCGGGGCTGTGATTGCTCGGGCTTTGGAGGAAACGCACTTGTAAGCCGTCGGCAACGATCGCCGCTTGTGCCTGGGCGACACTCATATTTCGAAAGTCCGCTATCGCGATGCGACCGCCGAGATTGCCGCCGAACTGACCGAAGATGGCAAAACCGGCAACCGCAGCGACGATGGCAAGAACGATAAAGAGCGGCAGCAGCGCGGGATTGCTCCGAGCCATCGCGTTCCGGCGCGGGAGGTCGATATTCCGTCGATCCGGGAGCGGCGAGCGCCGAGGCGGCAACGGGCTGCGCAAGGTCGGTGGTGCGTCGTCGCTCGTTGCAAAGGCCGCGACGTTCGGACGCTCGCGCGCCTCGCGCAGCGCGCTTGCGAGATCGCTCGCGGCGGCGAAGCGATGCCCTGGTTCCTTTTGCAGCAACTTGTTCACGATCGCGGCGAGTGCCGGGCTTACGCCGCTATCGGCGGGAACGATCGGCACCGGATCGCCGATATGTTTAATCGCAACGGCGACCGGAGAATCGGCGGTGTACGGAAGCTCGCCGAGCAGCATCTGATAGAGGACGATTCCGACGCTATAGAGATCTGAAGCCGGCGTCAGTTCGCGGCTCTGTGCTTGCTCGGGCGAGAGATAATAGACGCTTCCCATCACGAGCCCCGGCCGCGTCATCGCCATGGTTTGCTCGGAGAAGGCTCGTGCGATTCCAAAGTCGGAGAGCTTGACGACATCATCTTTGCCGACGAGGATATTCGCCGGTTTAATATCGCGGTGAAGCAGCCCCTGCCGATGCGCGTACGCAAGCCCCTGGCAAACTTGCGCGGCATAATCGATTGCAACGGGTTCGGGGAGGCGCCCTTCGCTATTAATAATCTCGGCGAGCGAGCAGCCGTCTACAAATTCCATGACGATGTAATAGATTGAATCTTCATGCCCGACGTCGTAGGTATTGACGACGTTCGGGTGCGAGAGACGACCGACGGACTCCGCTTCTTGATAGAATCGACGCACGAATTCTTGGTCCGCTGCGTACTGATCGCGCAGCACCTTGATCGCGATTCGCCGGCGTAATAATGCATCGGTACCCGAATAGACGACGGCCATGCCGCCCTCTCCAATGCGTTCTTCGAGCCGATATCGCCCGGCGATCGTATGCTGTTCGATCATTTCGTTATTACCGATAACGCGCGCGCGAGAACCTCCCGTGCGATCGGGGCCGCGACGGTTGCGCCATATCCCGCATTTTCGACGACGATCGCCACCACGATCCGCGGCGACTGCGCGGGTGCGAAGCATACGAACCACGAGTCGGGAGCACCGTGCGGGTTCGTCGCCGTTCCGGTCTTACCGGCGACGGTGACTCCCGGCAATTGGGCGGTCGTCCCGGTTCCCCATGCCACCACGGCTTCCATCATCTTGGTAACGTTCGCCGCCGTCTGCGCCGATACCGGGCTGCCCAACGGCCCAACCGGGGTCCGCGTGAGGATGCGCCCCCGACGCTCGATCGCACGCACGATAAACGGCCGCTCCTCGACGCCGCCATTCGCGATCGTCGCGGCGATCGTTGCAATCTGCATCGGCGTCACCAAGAGCGCTCCCTGTCCGAATCCCATCTGGGCGAGTTCGCCGGCCCAAATATGCGATTCGCGCGGGACGTACGCACGCGCCGTCGGCAGTTGGAAATCCAGCGAATCCCCGACACCGTACCGGCGCAGATAGCGATAGAAGGTCGGGGCGCCGGTTCGCAGGACGATCTGCGCAAAATCGACGTTACTGGAGAGTGCGAAGGCCTTGACGATCGTTCCCGCTCCGGTCGCTTCATAATCGTTATCGTGTAACCGCGCTTTTCCAATCATCAAATACCCCGGGTCTTGGAAAACGTCGTTCATGCCGACGCTTCCGCTATCGATCGCCGCCGAGGCGGTGAGCATTTTAAAGGTCGATCCCGGCGGATAGAGTCCTTCGAGGGCGCGGTCGAGGAGCGGACTATCCTTTGCACGCAACGTCGCCGAAAACGTCTCATTCATGGTGTTGGGATCGAAACTCGGAACGCTGGCAATCGCGAGAACGGCACCGTTGCGGGGATCGAGAACGACACCGGCGGCCCGTGCGTGCCGTGCGAGCAAACTCGCCAATCGCGTCTCGATTTTCGGCTGAATCGTGGTGACTAAATCGTCGCCCGTTCGAGGAGCGATGCGAGCGAACGATGCTGCAAAGTCTCGGATCTGCTGGAGGGGATTCGCCGAGAACGCCGGAGCTGCGAGGAGTGCATCGTAGGCCCGCTCGAGGCCGGCGGTTCCATATCGGCGCGATGCGTATCCAACGACCTGCGCGAGCGCCGCGCCCATTGGGTAGCTGCGCCGCGTTCCGTCGGTCGCGGCCAAAATGCTTCCATCCGCAGCGAGAATGCGTCCCCGGCCAACGGCAATGAAGGCACGGCGCGGATTGGAACGATTCGCCGCAATGCGTGGCGCGTCAACGAGTTGTAACCATGCGAAGCGCGCGGCGAGCGCGAGAAAAAGCAGCGTGAAGAGCGCCGAAATGCGCCCGAGAGAACGTTGGTTCACTCGCGCTCGCGCAGGATGACGAACCCGGCGTCGACCCGAACGGCAATATGCGAACGCTCGCGGTCGCTGTCGAGGATTTGCCCGATCAACGATCGCACGAGCGTTTCATCGCAATCGTAGAACGATGCCAAGATCTCAACCCCCAGCTCTTCCAGAAGCGCGGGGGCGACGAAACCGCAACGCGGAAGCGTCTCGTAATGGCGCTCGTCATACGCGCCGTTTCGCCATGGGCCGCGACGCCCGAAGACCTGATGGTGAAAATCCCAGGCACAGAGTTCGCGCTCGCCCCAACGGAAATCACCGCGTACGCAGAGCCGTCGGCAGACCGCACACGGAACGATCGGGACCGGACCGCTCTCGATCGCCTCGACGACGTCGGGGGGAAGATCCTCGACGTTAATAACCTCCGCCTCGTTGAGATTTGCGGGTAGCGGGGCGCTCCAACCAATGCGCGCGAGTAGGTCGAGATCGTGGAGGGGTGCGACGAATGCGCTCTCGTCCTCCGCGGGAAACGTCCGGTCGATCCAATGCAAGAGGTCGTCGGGGGCGATGCCGACACTCTGCCAGGTATCGCCGACGGCAGTATCGATCGGCGTGACCGCGACCGGTACCAGGCGAGCGACGATCGTTCTGCCCTCGGGGAGCAGGCTGTTGGTAAAGGCGAGCGTGCTGCTGTTTCCGCCGAGCACGACGATACCCGCCGGCTTTTCGGCTAGGCTTTCGCCGTTACCGACGCCAGATAGCGATGGAGACTGCACGGCGGCCCCGCCGTATTTGCGAGGGCCTCCGCCAGAGCTCGGGCGGTATCGAGACTGGTCAGACACGCTATACCGGCTTCGACCGAACCGCGCCGAATCTTGTAAGCGTCGGAGACCTCCCGCGCGCCCTTCGCGTCGTTGATGACCAGGTCGACGCTACGCGAGGAGATCGCATCGAGGACATGTGGGCTCCCCTCCGCGATTTTATTGATGCGTTCGCAGAGGATGCCCGCTGCGGCAAGCACGCGCTGGGTCCCGTCGGTAGCGATAAGGCGATGCCCCATCTCGGCATAGCGACGCATGATCGGTACCGCGCTCTCCTTCTCTTCGTCGGCAATCGAAACCAAAATACGGCCACCGCGCTCCGGTAACGCGATCCCGGCACCGAGAAATCCCTTTCGCAGTGCTCCTGCAAAACTCGCATCGATACCGAGAACCTCGCCGGTCGATTTCATCTCCGGGCCGAGAATGGTTTCGACCCCGCGCATTTTCGCAAACGAAAAAACGGGAACTTTAACGACCGTAAACGGCGAGCGCGGGCGAAGCCCGGTTCCGTATGGAAGGTCGGCGAGCCGTTCGCCTAACGCGATTCGCGTGGCGGCAGCGGTCAGATTGATGCCCGTCGCCTTTTGAATGATCGGCACCGTGCGCGATGCGCGAGGGTTCGCCTCGATAATGTAGAGTTTACCTTCGTGAATGACAAACTGAATATTGATCGATCCGCGGACCCCTAATTCACGAGCGATCGAGAGCGTGACGTCGGTGATGTGGCGCTCCATCGCATCGTCGAGCGAGGGCGCAGGATAGACCGAGATGGAATCCCCCGAATGAATGCCGGCACGCTCGATATGTTCGAAGATGCCGGGGATCAAAATATCCTCGCCGTCAAAGACGGCATCGAGTTCGACCTCAAGTCCCTCGAGATAGCGATCGACGAGCAACGGTGCATCCGCCGCGATCGGCGGCGCAGACTCCACGTACGACGCGAGCTGCCCTTCGTTGTAAACGATCTCCATCGCACGACCGCCGAGCACGAACGACGGGCGCACTAAAACGGGGAAGCCCAACTCGCGCGCAATCGCACGAGCTTGGCGGAAACTGCGAGCCGCACGCCCCTCGGGTCGCGCTACGCCCAAACGCGCGAGGGCGGCATCGAACTGCTCGCGATCCTCGGCCATATCCAACGTCGCACGATCGCTTCCAACGATGGGAACGCCACGCTCGGTTAATTCCGCCGCGAGCGAGATCGCGGTCTGTCCGCCGAACGCCAACATGACCCCGCGCGCTCCGGTCGAACGGTACGCAGCCTCCACTTCGTCGGCACCCGGCGGTTCGAAAACGAGGACGTCGGAGATATCGAAGTCCGTCGAGACGGTCTCCGGATTATTATTGACGACGACCGGTGCGAGCCCGGCCTCGCGCAGCGCCCATGCCGCGTGCACGCAGCTGTAGTCGAATTCGATTCCCTGGCCGATTCGGATCGGGCCGCTCCCGACAACGACGACCGCCTCGCGTGTCGGGGCGCGCATCTCATCGCTCTCGCCACGCGACAAATAATAGTACGGAGAACGCGCGGGAAACTCCGCGGCGGCGGTGTCGACCATTCGAAATGCTGCGGCGGGTCCGACCGGTCGCTCGCCGCCTCCGGTGAGCGCGCGGATGCCCTGGGAGGAATAGCCGTCGCGAAAAGCGCGATCGACGTCCTCTCGCTCGTGCCGTTCGTACAGGCGACGTTCGAGTGCAACGAGCTCGCCGACCTCGTCGAGCCAGAAGCGATCGATACCACTCGCTGCGTGCAACCGTTCGACGCAGGCGCTGCGATCGGCGCTCCGACGGAGCATTTCGGCGACCGCAAAGAGCCGTTCGTGCGTGGGATTCTCCACGACGGCCATCAACTGGTCGTCACTCCATTCGCGCATCGCACCGCCGGTTAAGGTTTCGCGCCCGACATCGAGGCCGCGAATCGCCTTTAAGAGCCCCGCGGCAAAGGTGCGCCCGATGCCCATCGCTTCGCCCGTCGATTTCATCTGCGTGCCGAGGAGCGTGTCGGCGAGTGGAAACTTATCGAAGGGCCACCGTGGAATTTTGACGACGACGTAGTCGAGCGTCGGCTCGTAGGCCGCCTTGGTGACTCCGGTAACGGGATTGGGGATCTCCTCCAGCCGCTGCCCCAACGCGATCCTCGTCGAGATTTTCGCAATCGGATAGCCGGTCGCTTTGCTCGCTAATGCCGAGGAGCGCGAGACGCGCGGATTGACCTCGATAATAGCATACTCGTTGCTCGTCGGATGGAGAGCGAACTGAATATTGCATCCGCCCTGTACGTCGAGGGCGCGAATGACGTTGAGGCTCGAGGTGCGCAGCATCTGGTACTCGAGATCCGAGAGCGTCTGCGACGGAGCGATGACGATCGAATCGCCGGTGTGGACGCCGACCGGATCGAAATTCTCCATGTTGCACACGATGATGCAGTCGTCGGAGGCATCGCGCAGCACTTCGTACTCGATTTCTTTCCAACCGAGAAGCGAGACCTCGAGGAGCGCCTGATGGATCATACTCGCGGCGAGCCCCGATGCGAGCGTCTCGCGCAACTCGCGCTCGTTGCGCACGATCCCACCACCGGTACCGCCGAGAGTATAGGCGGGTCGCACGACGAGCGGGTAGCCGGCCTCAATGGCAAACGCCAACCCCTGTTCGATCTCGGTAACGACGACGCTGCGCGCGACCGGCTCGCCGATCTCGATCATCTTCTCCTTGAAGAGTTCTCGATCTTCTGCGAGTTTGATCGTCGCAATAGGCGTACCGAGTAATTGGACGCCGAAACGTTTCAGCACACCGGCATCGTCGAGCGCAACGGCGAGGTTGAGACCGGTCTGGCCGCCGAGTGTCGGCAAGAGTGCGTCGGGACGCTCGAGTTCGATCACCGCGCTCACCGATTCCAGCGTGAGCGGCTCGAGGTAGACCGCGTCGGCGATCTCCGGGTCGGTCATGATCGTCGCGGGATTCGAATTGATCAGGATCACCCGATGCCCTTCCTCACGGAGGGCGCGGCACGCCTGAACCCCTGCGTAATCGAACTCCGCGGCCTGACCGATCACGATCGGTCCGGAGCCGATGACAAGAATATTCCGGCGCATGCTAGGGAAGGCGGATTGGCTTCA
>JABEUW010000165.1 GCA_013043945.1 Vulcanimicrobiota bacterium
CCGTACTCTTGCGCCGAAGACTGAGAACATGAAGATACAGATCGGCGTTATGGGCTCCGCCGGCGGTATTTTAACCGCCGAGCAACTCGACCGCGCGCGTCGGCTCGGGCGGCGCATCGCCCAGCGCGGCTGCACCATCGTCACCGGCGCGTGTCCGGGGCTCCCGCACGCGGCAACGCTCGGCGCGAACGAAGAGGGCGGCGCGAGCCTCGGCGTCTCGCCCGCGCTCTCGCGCGAAGAGCACGTCAACGTCTACGGTTCGCCGCTGCAGCCCTACACGACGATGGTTTTTACCGGGTCGGGGTTGATGGGACGCGAGACGCACAACATTCACAGCTCGGATTTCGTCCTCTTCGTCGGCGGGCGCAGCGGCACGCTCGGCGAGTTTTGCATCGCCTACGATGAGGGCAAACTCATCGGCATCCTCACCGACTCCGGCGGCATCTCCAACGAGTTGCCGAAGATCGCCGGGCTGGTGAAAAAAGAGACGGGCTCGACGATTGTCACCAACTCCGACCCCGAGAAACTCGTCGATGCCTGCCTCGATTATTATCGGAAAGAATCGCTGCCGAGTTCGGTGGCCTTCAATCGCACGGGTACGTTTTCGCCGACGAACCAAAATTTGGAGGAAGCGCGTGGCTGAGATAACCTTCGTCGGCGCGGCGGGAACCGTGACTGGCAGCAAACATCTGGTCACGGTCGGTGGGAAACGCTTTTTCGTCGACTGCGGGCTCTTTCAGGGTACCGCCGACGTGCGCGCGCTCAACGATGCAAAGATCCCCGTCGATGCCGAGGAGATCGATGCCGTCGTGATAACGCACGGGCACCTCGATCACACGGGCTATCTGCCGAAACTCGTCAAAGACGGCTTCGACGGGCCGATCTATTGCACGCCGGCGACGGCGGCGATCGCCGAGATCGTGCTCGAAGATGCGGCGCATCTGCAACAGGAACTCAGCGAGCGCGGGCACGCGCACGAACGCCCGCACGCACCGCCGCCCTTCTACGACGAGCGCGACGTCGCGCGCACGCTGCGAAAGATCGAGACGGTCGAATACGAACGCGAGTTCTCGGTCGCCGGCATCTGCACGGCGCGTTACAGTAATGCCGGGCACATTTTAGGCTCGGCATTCGTGCATCTCGAAATCGAAGGGAAGCAGGTCGTCTTCTCCGGCGATCTCGGGCGCTACGACCGCCCGTTACTCGCCGACCCGTCGCCGATCGGTGCCGCCGATATCCTTTGCTGCGAATCGACCTACGGCGACCGCGAACACCCCGCAGAGAGCATCAGCGCACTCGGCGAAGCGCTACGCGCGGGAATCGCGCGCGGCGGCGCGATCGTGATTCCCGCGTTCGCGGTGGAGCGCACGCAAGATATTCTCTACGCGATCGCGCAGTTGCAGCACCAAGATCCTGCGATCGCCAACCTCGCGATCCATCTCGATAGCCCGATGGCCGAGAAGGTCGATGCGGTCTTCGAGCGCTTCGGCGGCGAACACCGCGAGATCGCCGGCGACGGGCCGAACACGCCGTTTGGGATCCATCACTTCACCGAGCACCGAACGACCGACGAATCGAAGGCGCTCAACGCGATGCCCGGCAATTTCGTCGTGATCTCGGCGAGCGGCATGGCAAGCGGCGGGCGCATCTTGCACCACCTGCACAACCATCTCAGCGATCCGCGCGCGACGATTATTCTTTGCGGCTATCAGAGCGTGGGGACGCTCGGGAACCTGCTCGAGCACGGCGCGAAGACCGTGCGTATTTACGGCGATGCGCTTCCGGTGCGCGCGAGTATCGTCGCGCTCAAGGGCTTCAGCGCCCACGCCGACCGGAGCGGGCTCCTCCGTTGGCTGCACACCTGCACCGGCACGCCACGCTTCTATGCCGTGCATGGCGAGCCAGCTTCGGCGGCGGCGCTCGCCGCCGAGGTGCGCCAAGAGTTCAAGTGGAGCGCGCAGGTCGCTATGCGCGGCAGCACGGTAACGGTGTAACGCCCCGTCGGGCCGGGCACTCAATATTGGCGGCTGCGTGCCTGCATGGTAGAATGATACCGTAACCATACGAGAAAGACGGCATCATGAGCCTGAACATTAAGAACCCTGAGACGCACCGCTTGGCCCAAGAACTTGCGGCTCGCACCGGCGAGAGCATGGCGACGGCGGTAACCCGCGCCGTGCAAGAGCGCTTGGAGCGCATCTCGGCGCGCCCCCTCGCCGAACGACTCTTGGCGATCGGGAAGTCGTGCGCGCAGCACCTCCGCGAGCCCTACCGATCCGCCGACCACGCAGAGCTCCTGTACGACGAGCGTGGCCTGCCTCAATGATTATCGACACCTCTGCGCTGGTGGCAATTCTGCGCGACGAACCGGACGCCGCACGATACGCCGAGGCAATCGCCGGAGCGAGCGAACGCCGGGTATCGGCGGCGACATATGTGGAGACGGCAGCGGTCATCGATGGAGCGGGCGACGCTATTGCGAGCCGTCGCCTCGACGAACTTTTTCGCGAAGCCCGCATCATCATCGAACCCGTCACCGCATCGCAAGCACAGCTCGCCCGCCAAGCCTACCGCGACTTCGGGAAAGGGCGAGGCCACGCGGCGAAACTCAATTTCGGCGACTGCTTCGCCTATGCGCTGGCATCGGAGAGATCGGAGCCGTTACTCTTCAAAGGCGAAGACTTCGCGCGAACCGACGTCGCCTGCGCGCTTTAACTCCCGCTCGTCATAGGCGTTCGCGGTATCGAGATTCCGTGATGAGCGTCAAGCCCTGTTGGGGTCGAAAGGGCGTTGGGATTTGAGGACCCCATAGGCGATGACGAGCAGTTTATGCATGACC
>JABEUW010000166.1 GCA_013043945.1 Vulcanimicrobiota bacterium
CGGCGGATGACTTTGCACTTGTCGCAGATTTTCTTGACTGACGGACGGACTTTCATGGACGGTTCCTCGTTCTGTGATGCGCCGCGCGCACTATTTGTAGCGGTAGGTAATGCGGCCGTGCGTTAAATCGTACGGCGAGAGTTCGACCAACACGCGATCTCCCGGAAGAATGCGGATGAAATTCATCCGAATCTTCCCCGAAACGTGGGCGAGCACCCGATGCCCGTTTGCAAGTTCGACGCGGAACATTGCGTTGGGCAGGGGTTCGACGATCGTGCCTTCGACCTCGATCGCCTCTTCCTTGGGCACCGCCGTCTTAGCGGCTTTATCGGCATTCGGCTTTTTCGCCGGACGCCCACCTCGGCGTTTTCCTCGCGCCATTACACTCTAGCTCCTCACCATTGGCTCGCCCGATGCTTTTTCGGCATCGGGTCGATAGCGTTCTACCTCGGGGTGCTCCCCGACGCTGCGAAGCGTCAGGATGCGCGGCCCCTCGGGCGTGACCGCAATAGTGTGCTCGAAGTGCGCCGAGAGTTTACCATCTGTGGTGACGACTGTCCAGCCGTCCCGCAGGGTCTTCACGTTGTACGAGCCCTCGTTAATCATCGGTTCGACGGCGAGAACGAGCCCGGGGCGGAGTTCGGGGCCGGTTCCGGGGCTACCGTAATTGGGGACCTGCGGCTCCTCGTGCATCGCCCTGCCGACGCCGTGGCCCACGAGTTTGCGGACCACGCCATAGCCGTGATGCTCTGCGTGCCGTTGTACCGCCGTCCCGATATCGCCGACGTGGCCACCGACCTGCATCGCGGCGATCCCGGCCATCATCGATTCCTGGGTAACGCGAAGCAAACGTGCTGCGCTCTCCGAGATCTTTCCCACCGGCACGGTCACGGCACTGTCGGAGACGAAGCCTTCGAAGGTCGTTCCGATATCGATGGAAAGAATATCGCCTTCGGCGAGGATCCGATCGCCGGGAATTCCGTGCACCACTTCATCGTTTACCGAGGCGCAGATCGAGGCCGGATAGTCGTGATAGCCGAGAAAGGTCGGGATTCCGCCGCGCGCTCGGATGCCCCGCTCGGCGAGCGCGTCGAGTTCGCGAGTCGTGATGCCGGGACGGACCGCCGCCATCAACTCCACGAGTACCGCCGCGGTAATCTTCCCACTGCGGCGGATCGTATCGATCTCGCGCGCACTTTTGAGTTCGATCACGGATTCACCGCGTTAATGCCCGTGCTCGAGCGCCAGGGCGTGCACGAGCTCGTGCGCGACATCGCCGACGGGAGCGCTCGCATCGATCGACTCCATGCGCCCCACTCGATCGTAATATTCGATCAGCGGCATGGTCTGAGCTTCGAAGACGTCGAGACGTTTCTTTACCGTCTCGGGCTTGTCGTCATCGCGTTGTACCAACGGGCCGCCGTCTTCATCGTCGATACCGGCGACGGCGGGCGGGTTGAAGCGTTCGTGGTAGACGCGCCCGGTACGCGGATTGCTCCAACGCCCGAGGAGCCGCTCTTCCAGCAGCGCTCGAGCGATACGGAAATAGACCGCGGTCGGAAGTCCGCGCCCGCGAGCTTCGAGCAGCGCGTCGAGCGCCTGCGCCTGCGGTATCGTACGCGGAAAGCCATCGAAGATCACCGCCGCACCGGGGCGCAATTCGCCCTCGACCATCTTGACGATCAAGGCGTCGGGAACGAGCTCCCCGCGGGTCATATAGCCCTCGGCCTCCCCGCCGAGTTCGCTTCCGCGCGCGCGATGTGCGCGTAACAGATCGCCGGTCGAGAGTTGCTCGAAGCCGAAGTGCTCGCAGAGAATCTGCGCCTGCGTGCCCTTTCCGGCGCCCGGAGCTCCGAGCAGAACGACGTCGGGCATCAGCGCTTGATGAACCCGCGATAATCGCGCATCGCCAGGCGCGCCTCGATCTGCGTGATCGTGTCGAGCGCGACGCCGACGACGATGAGCAACGAGGTCGAACCGAGATAGAAGGTCGTAATCGAGAGCCCGTGCTGCAGGGCGCCCGGAAGCACCGCAAGGATGCCGAGGAAGATCGCCGCCGCGGTCGTGATGCGCAAGAGTACCTTGTTGAGATAATCGACCGTCGGTTGCCCGGGGCGAATGCCCGGGATGAACGAGCCGCTCTTCTTGAGGTTATCCGCGATGTCGGCGGTATTGAGAACCACCGAGCTATAGAAGAACGTAAAGATCACGACGAGCAAGAAATAGACGATGTTATAGCTCCACGAGCTCGGCGCGAACCAGACGTTGAAGACTTCGCTCCACGCCGCCCCGTTCAGCGGAAATTCGAGCAAGAACTTCCCGAGGTGGAGAATCGTGAAATAGACGGGTTGAATGCCGATCCCGTGCGTGAACCACGAAAGCGCCTGCTGCGGCAGCAAGAGGATCGATATCGCAAAGATGATCGAGATCACGCCGGCGTTGTTGAGCCGGAGCGGAATGTAGGTGGAACGACCGGCGAACATCTTGCGGCCGACCGTACGGCGCGCCTGTTGTACCGGAACGCGGCGCTGCCCCTGATAGAGAAACACGATGCCGATGATCGCAGCGATCGTGACGACAAGGTAGAGCACGAGATTGAGGATATTCGTCGCTCCCTGGCTCGCCGAGGCATAGGTCTGAGCGATGTAGGTCGGGTAGCGCAGCACGATGCCGATGAAAATAATCAGCGATATGCCGTTCCCGATTCCCTTGTCGGTTATCTGTTCGCCGAGCCACATCAGGAACATCGTTCCGGCGACCATGATCGTAATAGCAAAGAGCAGATAGATCAAGCTGGTATCGTAAAAGACGCCCGAATTACGCATCGAAATCGACATAAAGGTCGCCTGCAAGGTCGCCAGCGCAATCGTCAGCCAACGCGTAATCTGACCGATCCGCTTGCGCCCCTCATCGCCGCCCTTTTTCTGCAATTCCTCGAGTTGCGGCAACACGACGGTCATCAACTGCATGATGATCGAGGCGTTGATGTACGGGGTGATCCCCATGGCGATGACCGACAACTTCTGTAACGCGCCGCCGGAGAGGAAGCCGAGAAGATTGTAGAACGCGCCGCTCTGCAACACGTGCTGCCACGCCTGTTCGTTGACGTTGGGCAGCTGAACGTGAATCATGAACACGAACCACGTGAACGCGAACAGCACGTAGCCGATGCGTTTGCGGATATCGGGTACGAGC
>JABEUW010000167.1 GCA_013043945.1 Vulcanimicrobiota bacterium
CTACTCGGGGTGACAGAGATGCGCTACTCGGGATGACACCGCGATTGCTGCTCGGAATGAAGGCGGCGTGAAGCTCGCGCTCTGCGTACCGTCGCGCACGGAACTACCGGAAGCGTTCCACGAGATGATCGCGCAGCATCTCGGCGACGTTGCATGCACGCTCTTCTCGGTGGTCGGCGAACCGGTCGTCGAAGCCCGCAACGAACTCGCGGCGCGCGCGCTCGCGAGCGGCGCCGAATTGGCGCTCTGGCTCGACGACGACGCCTACCCCGAAGCCGGCAGCATCGAGCGGCTCCTCGCAACGATGCGCGCACAACCTGCCATCGATATGCTCGCGGCGTTCGCCTGCGATCGTCGGCCGTTCTGTTCGCCCAATGCGTTCCGCCTTCACGGCGAGCGCTACGTCGCGCTCGCCGAGCGAAACACGCCGGCACCGTTCGCGATCCCCGAATGGGCGCCGCGCTACAGCATCGGCGACGTCGTTCCCGTCGACGCCTGCGCGTTCCACTGCGTGCTGATGCGCACCACGCTCCTCGAACGGCTCGGCGCCGATCCCTTCGTTCTGCCGCGAGACGCACGCTACGGCGAAGATTTCGAATTCTGTCGCCGCGCGCGCGCCGTCGGCGCGAGTCTCGCCGTCGATACCGGTGCGCCGGTCGCGCACCTCGAGCCGGAGAGCGGGCTCGCCTTCCTGCCGTACAAGCCGCCGGGGCGGATCGTCGAGCGACGTTTTTTCGCCATTCCCGATACGCGAAGCGCTGCCGAGATCGCGGCTCCGTGGCGCGACCGCGATACCCGCGCCGATCGCTCCTACGGTGGGGCACTCGATGGGATATTTCGCGCGGCGCACGCGCGGCGCACGCGCGGCGCAGGCAAGCCTAACATCCAGTAGGGGAGCGCCTCGAAAGGACGAAGATTCTCGGACCCGGGGAGGACGTTCAATGCGCTCTGCGTTCGTGCTACTATTTCTTGTCGCTGTTACGGCGCTCGCCGGCTGCGGCGGCGGCGGCACAAGCACGTCGCTGCCACCGGCCAACAGCCCAAGCAGCGGCAGCACGCACCCGAGCGCCGCGATGACCTTCCGCTTCCCCGCTCCCTCCACCGCGAGCAACGCGCGCTCGCCGAAATACCTCTCGCCGAACACCACCTCCGTCACCATCACCATCACCGCCGTCAACGGCGTGCCGCCAAGCCCGGCGATCCCACCGACGACGATCGCCGTCGCGCCGGGGCAGGGCAGTTGCACCGCCGTCGTGAGCGGCGGCTTCAGTTGCACCGCGACCGTCGGCGCGGTCGCTGGGAACGATACCTTCCTCATTCAAGCGTACGACAGCAGCGGTACCCTGCTCTCATCGGGCAGCCTCACCGTCGCGGTGAACCCGACCGGCACCACGACGGTCGCAACACCGCTCGTACTCGGCGGAGTCACCACGGCGGCGAGCATCGCGACCCCCGCCCCCGGCGTGCAGGCCGATGGGTCGGCATTTAACGCGACGCAGAGCACGTGGATTCCGCCGGTCGACGGCACCGCGCGCACGCTGACGATCGTTATCAGCGCCGCCGATGCATCCGGAAGCACGATCGTGGGCCCGCTCGCGTCACCGATTCCTATCACGCTCACCGATCCCAGCAGCGGCACGCTCTCGTTTTCCGCAACTCCGAGCGCCAACGCGAGCGGTGCGAACGTGACCGCGGTTCCCACCACCGTCACGTTGCACTATAGCGGCGCATCCTTTTACGGTGTCGGCACGCCGACTTCTGGAATGCTGAAAATCGGCAGCGGAAGCGGCGCGACGACCATTGCGATCGCACCGCTGCAGGTCGCGACCTCGATAACGCTTGCGAACGCAACCGTTGGGGTTCCCTTTACCGTCACCGCAACCGAAGCAGGTGTCTCCGGAGCGAATTTCGCCTCGACCGCGGCATCGGGCGGCGGCACGCTGGAGGCGGCATGCGCGCCGGCAACACCGCCGACCGCGGGTGCGACGAGCCTCACGTGCAACGCTACCTCGGGAACGGTCGTTTTCGACGTCGCACCATCGGGGCTCGGCACCGGCGGCTCGCTCGCGATCTCCGATGCGAACGGTGTCAACATCAAGCAGTCCTTCGACGTGACGCCGCAGAGCGGCGGCGGCATTACCGTTCCGCCGCACACCGTCGCCGAGTACACCGTCTTCGCAACCCCACCGCCGCCGGCACCTTCACCGAACATCAATATGTTGCTGGGATTGAGCGCCGGCCCGAACGGCAAGCATATGTATTTCACCGAAGGCGCGATCGGCAACATAGGAAGTTTCGCGCCGAGCACTTGCATTCCGGGAAATGCAACGAGTTGCGGAATCGTGTCGTCGAGCATCACCGGTTACAGTAGCCCCTACCCGCTCTATATCACCGCAGCGAACGGAGCGCTGATGTTCGATGACGACAATTCGAACGCCGTATATAGCACTTCGTGCTCGGGCGGGTCGTGCACGGCGACGCAGGTCGGGGCGACACTCGCGCAACCCGGCCCCTTCGTTGCGAGCTCGTTCGGCCTCATAAACTTCGAGGTTGGGGGAACCCCGCAAATTCTGCAACCGATCGGCTCGACGTGGAACGCCTTAAATGGGGTGTTCTCAAATCTCTCGCAAGCGACCATCGGTTTCTCGGGCGAACCGACGGCGACGGGCACGCTCGGCGGCACGGGAGACCCCGGGCTCGAATCCGTCCTTCCTCCCAGCGGGGGATCGCTCGTGCTACCGACCGATTTCAAAAACCTCACCTACTGCACGAACACCTCGCAACATTCCACCGATACCGGCACGATCGCCCTCGACGGGCTCGCACTCGGTAGCGACGGAAACCTCTGGGTCGTAGAGGCCGATCGCCGATACATCGCCGCGATTTCGTCGGGTAACTGCATCCTCGGCGAATATCCCCTCCCAGCGATCGCGGGAACGCCGCTCACCTTTTTGGTCGAGCACTATGCGGCAATTGCCGGCCCCGACGGAAATCTCTGGGTCACCGACCCGGCGAATAACTCGATCGATCGCGTGACGACGTCGGGTGCGGCGACCGCGTTCGCAATTCCAACGGCGGCCGCCAATCCATTCGACATCATCGTCGGCCCCGACGGCAATCTCTGGTTTACCGAAGCATCTACGCTCAAGATCGGCGAGGTGGTCCTGCAATGAGACGGATTCGACGCAACATTCTCATACATCTCACATCGCTTCGCCGCGAACTCGCGGCATCGGGGCTCGCATTCGCGCTGCTCGCCGGTTGCGGCGGCGGTGCGGGAGCGGGCATGCCGTCGCATGCGTTACCGAGCGTCGGCGGGAACGGCACGCTCTCGCTTTCGTTGCACGTGCCGAGTCCGTCGCTGCAAGCGAACCGTCGCTCGCCGAAATACGTTTCTCCTGACACGCAATACATCGGCATCAGCTATCTCTCCGGAGCGAATCAAACATTCACGCAGTCGCAACTCGATGCGCCGCAGGTAAATTTCGCCGTCTCGTCGCCGACGGTCTGCGCGCTACAGAGCAACGGCTACCGATTCTGTTCGGTCGCAGTCTCGCTCGCACCGGGCACCTACACCGTCGGAATTACCACGTGGGCTGCACCGCCGACGCCGAGCACGTTCGCTACAACAAGCGAACTTTCGCAGACGACGCTCCCGAGCGAGGTCGTCACCTCGGGGATATCGGCGAATCTCGGAAGCGCTGCATCGATAAACGCATCCCTCGACGCCATTCCCGCCGGACTCGCCGTGACGCCACTGCCCTCGCAAACGCACGTTATATCCTCCGGCACGACCTACGGTATCATCGGCATGTCGCCGATCGATTTTCTCGTCGAACCGATCGATGCGGCCGGCAATATCATTATCGGCCAGGGAGCTCCAAGCGTCTCGCTCGCACCCGATAGCGCGCACGACACGACCGTAACTCCGAATACCGGCAATGCAAACGAGTTCTCCGTACAAGTCGTCGCTTGGAATAGTTCGCCGCTCTCGCTAACCGCGACGGCAACACCACCGAGTGGTTCGGGGCTCGGCCCAAGCAGCGCCATTCTTTCGATCCAACCAGTGCAGGAGTGGTGGGGAAGCTATGCATATGCCGGCCCGCTTGCCGGACTCGCGGGCTTCGCGCTACAGCCGACATCGGGCGCAGCGCCATTCACGCCGCCCTTTACCGGGACCGGAACCGGCAGGCTCTCGACGCCGGAAGATTCCCTCGTTGGTAACCTCTCTTCGCTGGACTATCGCGCATCGACGGTCGACGCATCGGGCAATATCTGGGTCGCCGACAATGTGACAAATCAGGTCATCGAGTACGGTGCTCCGACGGGAAGCCAAGGGCTCGTTCCCTCGGGAACGCAGCTTGCCGCGAGCCCGCCCATAGCCGGTGCCTCGGGAATCGATCTCTCCGCGGATTCCGCAGGGAATATTTGGTTGTACGATTCGTACACCGGTTATCTTGAGGAGTACTCCGCTGCGACCGGTGCGCAAGAGCACAGCATCCCGGTATCGAGCGTTTTCGTCGCGCCCACTCTTTCGACGATCTCCGATATCGAAGCGGTAAGTAATGGGCCGCTCGCGGGTGATCTCCTCATCGTCGGGACGCCGCACGGATCGCCGTATAGCTCGCTCTATGCCGTCAACAGCCCATTTGCATCGCCGACGGTGACTACACTGTTCGCCGGCACGAGCTCGGCCTCGGTGCAAGAGGTCGCGGTCACGCCCGCGGGCACGCTCGCGTGGATGACGATCGTGAACACCACCTCCTTTACCAGTAACCTCACCGCCGCGAACGTGCTTTCAGCGACCTCACTTGGCCCGACGCTTGGGTCGCTCTCCGCAGCAAATTCCTGTCTCGGCATTAGTAGCGGCGCGTTAATGGGCTTCAGCAGCGCGCAATCGCTCGCGGCTGCCGCGGATGGCTCGGTCTGGGTTGCTCCCGCCCCGGCAAGCTACGGCACCGCTTGCAATTATGCGCTTTCCGGGACCACGGTAAGCTTTACCGGCGGATTCGTGCGCGATGCCTCCGACGGCGCAATCGGCATCACGATAACACCGTAGCCGTTTGCGTCGCAGGAACTCGCGCGCCTACGACGCAAACGGTCTTTTCGCCGTACCGAAGAATCGCGTGAGGTTATGCATGCTCCGAGCAGTTAGCTTTTCCGTTTCCGCCCTCGCCCTCGTTCTTGCGTTCGCAGGATGCGGCGGCGGTGGCGCATCGAGCGCGATGCCGCCGAGTTCCGGGGGCGGTGCATCGCTCGGGCGGAGCAACGCCGCGATGACCTTCCATTTTCCGCCGCCCTCATCGACAGCGAGCGGCGCGCGCTCCCCGCGCTATCTTTCGGCGGACACGAAATCGGTCGTTATTACGATTACCGCCGTGAACGGAACCCCGCCGAGCCCGGCGATTCCACCGACGACGCTCGCCGTCGCCCCGGGGCAAGGAACGTGCACGGCGCTTACCGCGCAAGGCTTCAGTTGCACCGCGACGGTCGGGGCGGTCGGGGGGAACGATACGTTCCTCATTCAAGCGTATGGCGGAGCGAACGGCACCGGAAGCTTGCTCTCTTCCGGCAGCGTAACCGTTGCGGTCGCATCGAGCGGCACCACGACCGTCGCGACGCAGCTCGTTCTTAGCGGGAATGCAACCTCGTTCGTCGTCGCCTCACCGAGCCCGAACCCCGCAATCGGCGTCGCCGTCTCCGGCAGCGGCGTTACGCTCTATCCCATCGCCGATGGCGCGCCGCACGGCATCACCGTCACCGTTGCCATGTTCGACGCGAGTAACAGCGAGATCGTCGGCCCGATCGCATCGCCGATTCCGGTCGCCGTTTCCGGCAGCGGGATATCGCTGACATCGAGTGCCTTCGCGAGCGGCACGACCGATATCGTGCAATCCCCCGCGCAGATCACCGCGACGCTCACCGCGAGTTACACCGGGCAACCCGGCGGCACGATAACTCCGAGCGGAGCCGGGAGCATCACCATCGGGGTCGGCGGCGTTGCCGGCACCGTGAACGTCGTGCCGTTCGTCGTCGCTACCGCCTCACCGGGGCCGGCGAATCTCGTCGCCGGCGGCTTTCCGCAAGCGCTACAACTCCAAGAGGCCGGAGCAACGAGTTTCACGATCGCCGGCATCGGCACCACGACGCCGGCAACGATCGCGGGACCACCCTCCACCTGCACGGCGAATGGTTCGACGCTCACGTGTACTGCGACGAACGGCGTCGTCAGCGGGCTGACGCTCGTGCCGAATGCGACAATCTCCGGCTCGACGAACTTCACCATCGGCGACGGGCATGGCGCGAACTTTAACCTCGCGGCCTCGGTCGCGGGGCAAGCGGGTGGAACGCCCACCTTCCCGACGAGCTACGCCGTAACGCAAATCGCGGTGACCCCGCCGCCGGGTAGTTTTTCGGCGACGAAACTCGGTGGGATCGCGCTTGGCCCCGACGGGCAGACGCTCTATACGCTCGCGGTCTCCTCGCCGGGACCAACCGACGCCGTCAATCTGCTCGCGATTACCTCGAACGGCTGCTCCAGCGCCGGTTGCGCGCCGACGCTCGCGGCATATCCGCAGCCAACTCCCGAGCCGACGGCGGTTCCGGCCACCAACGGCTTCCTCAATCCGAACCCTGGCTTCATCGCGCTCGGCGGCGACGGGAACCTCTGGGTCGCCGATACCAAGACCGACGCGCTTACCGCGATCGGCCTCCCCTGCAACGCAACGACAGCTCCACCGTGCGTTCTCGCACAAGGCTCGCCGACGACATTCACCATGCCGGGATCCGGAGCACCCTACAACGCCATCCTCGGCGCGAGCGGCAGCACGATCGTAGCAACGAACGATTCGAACGCGACGGACTTGGCCGGGCTGCTCACGGCATCGACCTATGCGGGCTTCCCTCCCTTCGGGCTCAATCTCTTTCCGCCGAGCGGCGGCCCGGTCGGCCCGGTGACGGGGCTCGCAGCAGCTGCGGCGCCGAGTTCCGTCGCTTCTTACGGCGCAACCGATGTTTACGCCCCGGCCGGCTCGCTGCTCGATGCGCTCGCTCCTGCGGCCTATCAGGTGGTCGCGTCGTACGAACTGGGGAGCGGCACTGCTCCAACGGGCACGAAGACCATCAGCGCATGCGCGACCGGCGGAGTGACGATCTCCGGCACGATCGCGCAGACCGGCGCAATTGCGACCGACGCGCAAGGAAATCTCTGGCTCTCTGCGCTCACCAACGGCAGCGCGACTCCGGCGAACTCGCAGGTTTTCGTCGAGATCGCCCCGCTCTCGAGCGGGCTCTGCGGGAAAGCGATCGTTCCGGTGCCGACGACGGCGCTCGCATCGCAGATCGTGTTGGGCCCCGACGGCAACCTCTGGTATATCGTCCCCGGCGTTGCGCATATCTATCGCCTCGCGCCGACGCTGCTCGGTACGGCAACCCCTGCAGTCAGCGCATTCCCGCAGACGTCGCTGAACGGTACCCCGATCGAACTCGCGCCCGGCGGCGACGGCAACATTTGGTTCACTGAGACCGGCGGCACGCTCGGTGCGCTGGAATTGCACTAGGAGATCGCGACGATGCATCGAGATTCGGCGTTCAGTCTTTCCCGCGCAATCGCCGTGGGCACCGTCGCGCTCGCGTTCTTTGCAGGATGCGGCGGGGGCGGGGCCTCCTCGGCATTGCCGAATGCCGGCGGTGGCCTCCCATCGGCTTCATCCTCCGGACGGATCACACAAAAACTCTCGTTGCTGATTCCGGCGAAAGGCCTTGCGAGCAGCCGTCGCTCCCCGCAATACACATCGATCGCGACCAAGGGCATCGGCATCTCGCTCGTGTTGCAAGGGAAGAGCGCGCCGACGAACCCGGCGACGCTGACATCGCCCGACGTTGCGATCGATCTTACGACGACGCCGATATCGATCGTCGGCGACCTCGGAGCGAGCGGACAGAGCATTACCTGCACCACGGTAACGACGCCGCAACCAGGGCAGAATTGCACGCTCGCTCTCTCGTTGCCGACCGATGTCGCCGAGGTCGTCGTCAACGCATGGGACGCCGCACCGACGACGGGGAGTACGAGTTTTTCGCCGACGGCACAGTTGCTCTCCAGCGCGGTCGCGGCGGTGGCGGTGAGCAGCGGTGCGCCCGGCCCGACGATAGCGCTGGTGCTCGATGGTATTCCCGCATCGTTGCGCATCGTTCCCGCCACGGGGCAATCGCATTTCGTTCTCAGCGGCAATGGCGGCGCGGCGGCGGCGACCTATACGGAGATCGGATCCGGCCAGGTCAGCGTGACGTTCGACGCTCTCGATGCCGATGGGAACATCATCATTGGCAACGGCGCCCCGACCGTGCAGTGGCAGATCGCGCAGAACGGTACGTCGGTGCTCTCCGGCAATATTGCCAGCGGCCTTCCGACGAACGTGAGCATCGCACCCTTCCTCACGAATGCCGTTGCGTTCGCTTCCTCGTTCGCGCTCACGGCGACGGCTTCGACGCCGAGCGGTTCGCCGCTCTCCACGTCGATCGCCATCCAACCCGCGCAAGAACTCTGGCTTCCGGGCAACAGTGTCATGGGCGCAACGACTGGCCGCGGCCCCCAAGTGATCGGCGGAGCGAGCGCGGCGACCGGTTACGAGATTCCGCCGTCGACCGGCGCGCTGATATCACCGGTCCTCCTGGGAACCGATAGCATCGCCGCTTCATCGCTCACGCGGTGCCCGAACGTTCCCGCCGGTTCAACACCCGCTCCGTTTAACATCCCCTTGACCCTCGCCGCCGATCCATCGGGGAATCTCTGGTTGCTCGTCGCGACGCCTTACTCGTCGGCAACGAGCTCCGGGCAGGCGTCGTGCGCCGAAGGCTTTGCCGTGCAAAATACGGCGAATCCGCCGCAGCCGCTCGCGAATTCTCTGCGTCTGCTCTCCTCCGCCGACACCTTTACCGGTTGTGCGATCGATCGTTTCGACACGCTCTGGTGCGTCGACTCAACCGCCGATACGCTCGTTGGATACGATCTGCAGGCTGCGGGAACCGCCCCCTTCTCGACGCCGAACCTCACGCTGCCGATCTCGCTCCCGCCCGCCGGCGCGCCCAAAACCCCGATCGCGATCGCGGTGCAACCCGGCGGCACGAATCTCTGGCTGGCGATGGCGGCGAGTGCCGTCGGAACGGCGACGACCACCACGTTCTATGCGCGCGCGATACCGATAACGACGGCGAGTTCATCTGCGCCGAGCCTCGGTACGCCGAGTAACTGGGCGCAATTTGGCAACTCGTACGTTTCGACCGACGTCCCGAACAGCGCGATTCCGGTTCCCGATCCGCCGCTCGCCGTCGATGCAAACGATAACATCTACTCCGTCGATGTCGGGAACGAGAGCGGCGGCCCCCCCGTTCAAGCGCCGCTCATCGCGATGTGGCAGCCCTCGCTCGGCGGCGGGAATCTCTCCTTCGGCACCCCTCCGAACGCGAGTACGCCCTATCCCTTTGTTGGATCGAACGTCGACGAGCCGTTTGAGATCGCGCCCGACGGAACGCTCTGGGCCGCCAATTCAAGCCAAAACAACATTACGCCGTACGCGGTATCGAGCGGCACCCTCACCGTCAACGCTCTGCTCGGCCCGATTTCGTTACCCCTCTCGCCGCTCTCCGGCTTCACCATCGCGCCCTAGTCGCGCGGGCCTTGGCCACGGCCGGCCCCAAGGGTTGACCGGAAAAATTGCGAAGCCTGCCTCCTCGGAGGAAAGCAACTATGCGGCGGTTCGGTGCATTCGGATTCTTTCTGTTTCTGGCGGCAGCCGTCGTCGCAGGCTGCGGCGGAGGCGGCTCCGGAAACTCTGCAGCGTTGCCGGCACACGGCGGCGCCGGCGGCACCGCTCGGCAGGCCGCACTGCAAATATTTATCCCACAACCCGCGAGCGCGAGCGTCGCACGAGCCCCGCAGTATATCTCCGCGAGTACGAAATCCATCGTCATTACGCTCACCACCGTCAATGGGGTACCGCCTTCCCCCGCCGTGCCACCGACCGTTTTCAATATTAGCGTGCCGCCGTGCTCCACCGTCAGCGGCGGAATCAGTTGCAGCGTTACCGTCGGCGCGATCCTCGGCACCGACGTCTTCACGATCGTTGCATACGACGCGGCAAACGGCAGTGGCAATATTCTGAGTAGCGGCACTCTTTCCGTCGCTGTCGGGCCGGGAACGAATACGCCGCCGCCGATCGCGCTCGGCGGCAACGTCGCCAAGGTCGTGGTGACCGCGCCTCCGAGTGCCTCTCCGGCGCCGAACGGCGCCTTAACGCCGACGGTCGACGGCAACGTGAATACCGTCCAGGTGAGCGTCGCGGCCTACGATGCGAGCGGCAATCTGATCGTCGGCAGCGCACCCTTCGCTTCGCCGATTCCGATCACGCTCGTCGGCGATCCCAACGGCGCGCTCACCTTCTCGCCGAGCTCCGTGATCGCTCCGAACCAAAACATCGTCACGCTCGGTACGAGCGGCAAAATGTTTTATGCAACGCCGTCGCCCGCGCAGCCCACGCCGACCCTCGCGACCGCGACGATTACCTTCGGTCCAAGCGGTGCGAACGGCACGACGTTTACCATCGATCCGATACAGATCGATCAACCGAGCGGCGGATTGAACAACGTTTTGCCGGCGCCGGCGACGACCACGCTCGGCGTACAAGAGGCCGGAGCGACCTCGTTTATCGTCAGCGCCTTTTTCCCGAGCAGCACGCAGACGCCGTTCGTCGGCGAATGTGGGAGCACGTTTACGAGCTCTCCCTCACTCGTGCCGTTGACCTGCACGGCGTCGAGCGGCAACGCCTTCGTGACACTGCAATCCCTTGCGGGCGGCAGCGGCACGTTGAGCGTTACCAGCAGCGACGGCTCGCATGGTGGAACCCCATTTATCGCGCTCGGTGCGCAAGGAGCCGGCAGCGCGACGCTCGGGTACACGGTGCTACTGTGGACCATGCCGAACGCGGCGATCCCAACGAGCATGACGACCGGGCCGGGCGGGCAACATCTCTGGGTCGCCGGGTTGAATGCGACGCTCGGTGGATCGGTGACGGCGATTCCCGCGCAGAACCTCGCCACATGTTCGGCGGCGAGCTCTCCGTGCACCGCCGCGAGCACACATCAAGCAACCCTTCCGCAGGCGACATTTGCGCCCGCTCATTACGTACCCGCTCCTGGGAGCATCGTCGTCGGCGGCGACGGGAACATGTGGTACACCGATCTCGGGACGAATTCGCTCACCAATCAAACCCTCGGCTACTTCACCGCAAGCGCGTGTATCGTTGCCACGACCTGCGCAATTCCAAACTCGTTCGCCGTCGGGCCCGGGACCACCAGCGTTCAGGTATTCTCATCGTCGCCGGAGGCAATCGCCGACGGAGGCGACGGGAATATCTACATGCTCTTTGGGAATACATCGGGCGGAGGAGCGGTTAGCGCGGCCTCATATTCAGGCTTCCCATCCCCAAGCATCGATCTTCCGGAATCGCTATCCTCGCTCGCACCAAGCGTTACCAGCCCGATTGCCGAAGGGATCGTTCGCGGCCCCGACGGTGCGATGTGGATGAGCCTCGACGATCCTCTAACTGGTTCCTCCGGCCCGACGAGCGCGATCGTTGAGTTTTCGAATTGCGTGAGTGGCGCCTCTTTTCTCTGCGCCAGCTCGGCAAATACGAAACAATTCCCCGAAAATGAAACGACGAGCCCCGGGAGCGGGCCCTACCACCCCGGCGAGATCGTGGCAGTGCCGGCGGCGAACGATCTGTGGTTCATCAATCACGGCAGCAGCACGAGCCCAGTCGTCGCTCCGTTTATTGAATCGATCTCCTCGGCGACGGCGAGTTACGGAACATTTGGCGCGCGCATTTCGATTCCAAACGCAGCCTCGGTGAGTGGCACGCTACTTCTCGGCTCCGACGGCAATCTCTGGTTTCCGATAACGACAGCCTCGGGCAGCAATGAAATCTGCCGCTATACGTTGGTTACCGCTGCAAGTGGAACGCCGCAATTCTATTGCGCGACGATCCCGCCGGTCGCCGGAATCTCGTACCCGGCGGGGCCGATGGCGGTCGGGCCCGATGGAAATATCTGGTTCGGTTTAGTCGGCGCGCCGTACGTCGGGGAGGTTGTTCTGTGAAACGCTTACTATCGCTCGCTCTCGTGACATCGCTCGCGGCCTGCGGCGGCGGTGGCGGCGCAACCGGAGCGCTTCCGACCGGTTCCACGCCACTCGCCGCGGGGAAGTCGCTGGTGAAAATCACGCTCGCCGTGCCGCAAGCGCAGCTCCAAGTGCATCGTCGTTCTCCGAAGTATATCGCGCCGACGACGAAGGGCTTCGGATTCGATTTCGCGACCACGAGCAGCGCGCTCAACCCCGCGCAACCGACGATTGCCGTTAATTTCTCGAATCTCGCCGCGCCGAGCATCGCCGTCGATACCTACGGCGGCAGCAGTGTAACTTGCACGAACAACCCCGACGGCAGCGCGACGTGTGCGTTCAACCTCACGGTGCCGACGAGTACGACGCCGTACATCCTGCAGGTCTCGACGTTCGATACGGCGCCGAGTGCTACCGGAGCAATATTTAACGGCGCCGATCTGCTCTCGCAGCAGACGTTCACGAATGTCAGCGTTGCCGCCGGTACGCCGACCGCTCCGCTCGCACTCGTGCTCGACGGCGTACCCGCCAGCACGGAGGTGGTGCCGCTGCCGAACCAGGTGCATCTCCAAGCGAACGGCGGCGGCTACACGATCGTCGGCATGGTGCCCGTGCAAGCATATATCTACGCGCTCGATCGCGACGGCAACGTCATCGTCGGCGACGGCGCGCCGCAGATCTGCGTGCAATCGCCTGTCGATACGGCGACGAGCGCGCCCTATATTGCCGTCAGCGTATCGTCGCCGGGAACGGGGCCCGCCGGTGAGACCTGCGATAACGCGCCGACGACCACGCCGATATGGACGCTGCAGACCAAGAATTGGAGTGCAACGCCGCTCAACCTCACCCTCAACGCCGTCGCGGGCGGCCCGTCGCCGAACGGCGGCTCGGGAGCGGCCGCAACGAGCACCGTCTCGCTGAGCGAAGAGCAAGAGCTCTGGGTAACTATGCCTGCAATGTCGGGGACGCAGGATATTCAAGGATACGCTTTTTCCACAGGGACGCCGCCGAGTATCATCTCGTCGGACCTCGGAATCATTCCGTCGTCGAGTGCGACGATCTATGGCTACGGAGGGATGGCGATTGATCCGAGCGGTAATCTTTGGCTAGCGCCCAACAACGGCACGAACGATTTCCTTTGCGTCAGCCAGCCGCAAACCGGCGCGCTCGCCATCCCTCAGGCGTCGTGCTCTGCAGAAACCTATGCGGGTGGCGGCAGTTTCGGTATCTCCATCGCGACCACCACGATCGGCGGCCAGCCGTTCGCCTTTATTCTCGACGCGAGCTCTCCTCAGCAGGTAACTTCATACCCGCTCCAGGTTCCATCTCCGCCGACGAGCGCGAGTACGGTGCAATCGTTTAGTGCAAGCACGCTTTTTACAGGCACAAATTCAGGTTTAACGGCAGATTTTAACACGATGCCCTCACTCGCGATTGCTCCCGCGACACTCGCCGCTCCCGCGGCGGACTCGCTTTGGATCGATGGTTATCCGAGCAGCGGAGCCAACTTGTATCTCGCGGGGATTTCGCTCTCGGCGAGTGCGGCTCCGAGCCTCGCAACGAGCGGCGCCACCAGTATAACCCCGGAGCTTACTGGAAACCAATTTCTCGGCCCCGCGGATAATATGTCGATCGACGACGCAGGCCACATTTTTGTCGCTGAAAACGAATATAATCCAACTTTGTTCACCGCCCAAGAGGACATCTTCGGCTTTCAGATTCACTCCGGCCCACCGCTATCGGTAACAGCGATAGGAAGCGGATTTATTCCCGCGAGCAACCCCAACGGCGGAACGCAACACAGCATGGCCGTCACCTACCAAGGAACGATCCTCGAATCGTACCAGACGGGCTCTACGCGCGGGTTCTATGAACTCTCTGAACCGTCTTCTGGCCCCATCACCGCGATTCAGAGCATCCTCAATGACCCCGTTCTAGGCTCGGCGAGCGGAATCGTCGTGACGCCCTAGAGGCCATCGAAAGAGGAGTCGCGACTACCAGGGCGTAACGGCGCGGGGCGTTTTCTTTTCCACTCCATCTACGCTGAGGTATCTCCCCATGCGAGGACGTTCTCTCTCTCTGCTCTTCGTTTTTGCGCTCGCTGCATGCAGCGGTGGAGGTGGGGGAAGCCCGATCGGGACCCCGAGTACACCGGCCCCACCACCGCCGCCAGGGAACGGCGGAACGACCACCATCCCAACGCATTTTGTGATCGGCGCTCCCCCTTCGTCGACCTCGGCCCTCAGCGGCTCGCGCAGCCCGCAGTACGTTCCAACGACCGTGCAATCGGTAACGATCGCCCTCGATACGGTCAATGCAGCGTCGCCTCCGAGCGGACTCACCACGACTGCCACCGATAACATCTCCGCGCCGAGTTGTCCCTGCGTGGTGAACGGCCCCTCGGTCCCTCCGGGAAGCGACGGCTTCACCATCACGACCTACGACCACACCGGCGGCACCGGGAACGCCATCTCCGTCGCCACGCCGACGATTGCGATTACCGCCGGGACGACCAACAACGTGACGATTACGCTCGCGGGAATCCCAAAGACGCTGGCGATCAGCGGCATCCCAAGCGCGAGCGCGGGCACGGTGCTATCGGCAACCGCGTTGACCGTAGCGGCAAGGGATGCTGACGGCAACACGATTACCGGCCCGTACGCTTCGCCGATTTCGCTCGCCGATGGCGATACGACGGGGGCGACCACGCTCGCCACTTCGGGCAGCGATTCACCGCCGAGTCGCGAGCTGCTCAGCTCCACGGATACTGCGACGCTCGCCTACACGGGGCTCGCGATTCTCCCGGCGACGCTCACGGCAAGTGCGACCGGCGCGACGAACGGCACCGCGATCTTCGCGCCGACGTTACACCCGATCGTTTACAGCGGCCCGCTCAACGGCTCGAGCAACGCCGAACTCGATTTCTACGCGACCTCCGGCACGGGCTCGACGCTCTCGTTCACGGCAAGCGAACTCGGATGGACCGACTCGCCGTACAACAAGATGTTGACGCTCGCTCCCGCGTCGGGCTGCAGCGCGATTCTCGACAGCGCGACCTCGACGCTGAGCGGAACCACATTCACGGAGAACGTCGCCGCTTCGCCGAGTGCCGGGACCTGCACCGCGACGCTCTCCGATGGCGTGGGGCAATCGCTTGCCGGCGGCATCACGTTCACCTATACCGTCACCAACATCGGCGTCCAGTAGGCGACCGGCTCGCAACGTATGCGCCGCGTACCCCTGCGACTCGCCGCACGATTATTCGGCGCTGCGCTCGTTACGATGGTCGGCTGTTCGGGAACGGCGCACCTGGCGAGCCATGTCGTGCCGCAGCGAGCACCGAGCGGTGTCATGGTACGGATCACGATTCCGAAGAAGAGCGCATCGGGGCGCGGCGCACAATACGTCTCGCCGGCAACGACGCAGATGACGATCGATATAGAACAGGGCGGCGTTGCAGTCAGCGGATATCCGCAGACGATCGGGCTCACGCCGACATCAACGGGATGCACGAGTACGCTCGCCAACACGCTCTGCCAACTCTCGCTCGCGCTCGCTCCGGGCGCGTACACCGCGACGATCTCGTTGCTCGACGCATCGAACAACGCGCTCTCGAGCGCACAGAGCGTCCCTTTCACCGTCGTCGCCGGAACGAACAATACGATTCCGATCGTGCTCGGCGGTATCCCGCACGCGATCGATCTGACGCCGATGAGCGCGCCGAACAGCATCGGACCCAGCGGGCTCGAGGTGTTGGGGATGCAGTCGATCGCTGTCGCCGCGTACGCTACCGATGCCGACGACAACATCATCGTGGGGCCGGGAGCACCGACCATCTCAGCCTCGGTGAGTTCGGTCAGCAGTGGCTCCGGGATCAGCGTTTCTTCGCCGAGCAGCACTGCGCCGAACACGCTCGCGATCTCTTCAAGCGGCTACGGCACCGCAACCCTTACCGTCGTCGCGACGCCGAGCAACGGCAGCGCGATTCAGACCCAGGTGCCGGTAACGACGGGGTATTACGTAACGACGATCGCGGGGTCCGGCACAACCGGCTTCGCCGATGGAACGGGGAGCGCTGCGATGTTCAGAACCTATGATGCAATCGCCTACGATTCCGCCAACGGAGATCTCTACGTCGCTGACACCTATAACTGTTCTATACGACAGGTCACGACTGCAGGCGTCGTCACCACTATAGCCGGAGCAAACCCGGCAAGTTGCGGATTCGTCGACGGCACTGGTAGCGCAGCGAAGTTTAATGGTCCGGAGGGCATCGCCTACGATTCCGCCAACGGAGATCTCTACATCGCCGATTCCGGCAATTGTGCGATCCGCCAGGTCACCACCGCAGGCGTCGTCACCACCATCGCCGGAGCACACCCGGCAAGTTGCGGATTCGTCGACGGCACTGGTAGCGCAGCGAAGTTTGGCTACCCGTACGGCATCGCGTACGATTCGGCAAACGGCAACCTTTACGTAGCCGAGTTGACAAACTCCGCAATCCGCCAGGTCACCACCGGAGGCGTCGTCACCACCATCGCCGGAGCAAACCCGGCAACCCCCGGGTTCGCCGATGGCACCGGTAGCGCAGCGAAGTTCTACGAGCCGCGTGGGATCGCCTACGACTCCACCGATGGAGACCTCTACGTCGCTGACACCTATAACTGTTCTATACGACAGGTCACCACCGCTGGCGTCGTCACCACCATCGCCGGAGCCGGCCCGACAAAATGCGGCTTCGCCAATGGGACCGGTAGTGCCGCGGAATTTCATACACCCTACGACGTAACTTACGATCCAAACGACGGTGATCTCTACGTTGCCGACTCATTGAATTGCGCGTTTCGGCAGGTTACGACCGCTGGCATCGTTACCACGATTGCTGGAGATTTAGGCTCGTGCGCCATGACCAACGGTGTTAACGGCTTGATGAGTTATGTGTCCTCAGCGACCTTCGATCAAGGCGACGGCCTCCTTTACGTAGCCGACTACGGTGCCATCCGGTCGATACAATTTTAACAAGATGACGAAGTCAACTTTCACCCCCGTTCTTTCGCGTCTGCGCGTACTGGCGCTCGTCGCTACCTTGGCGCTCGCCGCCTGCTCCGGCGGGGCACGCAACCCCGGAACACCTCCGCTTTCGAGCCCTTCTGCCGGTGTGACGATCAGCATCAAAATACCGAAAGCGCCTAACGCATCGTCGCGCGGGCCTCAATACGTATCGCCTGCGACCACGCAGATGACGATCGAAATCGAGCAGGGCGGGGTTCCGGTCAGCGGGTATCCGCAAACGATCGGCCTCACGCCGACCTCGACCGGTTGCACGAGTACGCTCGTCGATACGCTCTGCCAACTCGCGTTTCCGCTTGCACCGGGCTCCTACACCGCGACGATCTCGCTGCTCGATGCCTCGGGCAACACGCTCTCCGGCGCGCAGAGCATCCCGTTCACCGTCATCGCCGGAGCGAATAACTCGATTCCGATCGTGCTCGGCGGCATCCCCCATTCGATCCTCGTGAGCACCGAGAGCCCGGCGACCAGCGAAGTGCAGAGCGATTCGCAGATCGCATTCCTTGGAGCGAGTTCCGTGCACCTCTCTGTCGTCGCGACCGACGCTGACGGCAACCTGATTCTCGGTCCGGGAGCACCGACGATCGCCGCCTCCATCGCCGCCGTCAGCAGCGGCTCCGGCATCAGCGTCAGCACTCCCAGCAGCAGCGCGCCGAACACGGTCTCGCTCTCTGCGACCGGCTTCGGCAGCGCGACGCTCACGGTCGTTGCGACCCCGAGCAGCGGCAGTGCACTGCAAACGCAGTTCTCAGTGCTTGCAACGTACCTCACGACGACAGTCGCCGGATCCCCAACAGGCGGCTTCGCCGATGGGACTGGTAGCGCTTCGAAGTTTTCCTTTCTCCACTTCATGCCTGGGATAAATTTATTTTACAACCTAGTCTACGATTCCGGCTCCGGTGATCTTTACGTAGCCGACAACGATAACTGCGCAATCCGCCAAGTTACCACCGCGGGCGTCGTCACCACGATCGCCGGAGCTAATCCGGCAAGTTGCGGATTCGCCGACGGCACAGGCAGCGCCACGAAGTTTTACGCCCCGGAGGGCATCGCCTACGATTCCGGCAACGGCGATCTCTATGTCGCCGATCTCGATAACTGCGCGATACGACAGGTTACGACGAGCGGCACTGTCACTACGATCGCCGGAGCCAACCCGGCGAGCTGCGGGTTCGCCGACGGAACGGGCGGCGGAGCGAAGTTTTATGGCCCGGAGGGCATCGCCTACGATTCCGGCAACGGCAATCTCTATGTCGTCGATACAATTAATTGCGCGATCCGCCAAGTTACCACCGCGGGCGTCGTCACAACGATCGCCGGAGCGAATCCGGCAAGCTGCGGCTTCGTCGATGGAACCGGCGGCGCAGCGAAGTTTAACCTTCCCGAGGGCATCGCCTATGATACCAGCGACGGCGATCTCTATGTAATCGATACAAATAATTGCGCGATCCGCCAAGTTACCACCGCGGGTGTCGTCACAACGATCGCCGGAGCGAACCCGGCAAGTTGCGGATTCGCCGACGGCACCGGCAGCGTCGCGAAGTTTAATGCCCCGGGCGGCATCGCAATTGATTCCGGCAACGGCAATCTCTACGTCGCCGACTACAGCAACTGTGCAATCCGACAAGTCACCACCGCAGGGGTCGTCACCACGGTCGCCGGATCACCGGGCGACTGCACCTTCGCAACTGGCTTGGACAGCTCGATCGCTTACCCAGACGGCATTACCTACGACGCATCGACCGGACTTTTATATATTACCGACTCGAACACCGTACAATCGCTACAACTCTAAAGCGCTACACTCCGCGAACGAAGAGCGCGACCGCCATCGTGACCCCCAGCACGATAACGGTGGCGCGCATCACCGACGAACTCACGCGTAGCGCGAGCCGCGCACCGACGTAGCCGCCGAGCATCGCCGCCGCCGCCATTAGGATCGCCTGCGGCCACCAAATAACCCGTGCGATCGCGAACGGAACGATCGCGATGCCGTTGATCGCAATCGCGAGCGCGTTCTTGATGCCGTTCGCTGCGTGAACGCTCGGCAATGGAAAGAATGCGAGCAGCGCGAGCATCGCATACCCCATCCCGGCGCCGAAATAGCCACCGTAGATCGAGACGCCGAATTGCGCGGCAAGTTGCACCCAGCTCGCCTTGTGTTCGGCGCGTGCCCGTTCGGCGGCGACGATACGCGGGCCAAAAGCGAAGAGCGCGACCGCAGCGAGCAGCAGCCACGGAACCATCCGTTCGAAGAGCGTCGAGGGCGTTCGCAATAAAAGAAGCGCGCCGAGCGTCGCACCGACGAGACTGACGGCGAAGAGCGGCGCGATCAGGCGACGCTGCTCGGCGATCTCCTTCCGGTATCCGCGCGCGCTACCGATCACGCCGACCCACATCGCGGTGTTGTTGGTGGCGTTGGCGACGATCGGCGGAACGCCGACGAAGAGCAATGCCGGGAACGAGAGAAACGAACCGCCGCCGGCAACGCTATTGATCGCGCCTCCGATAAAGGCGGCGACCGCGAGCAACCACCACGCGTGGGGAAGCAGGTTTACGATGTTGCGGTACGCTCGCGCTTGGTGACGCGATAGACGCGCCGCACGCCGCGCAGATTCTCGATCTTAGTAAGCAGTTTGTGGAGATGTTCGAGGTCGCGAATTTGGACGGTTAAGCTTGTGACGGCGCTGCCGTCCTTGCGCGCGCGCGCGGTGACCGAACTCACCGAGGTCTTCAACTCTGCGAAGACAGCCATGATATCGCCGAGGAGTTGCGCGCGGTCGTCGGCCTCGACTTCGACATCGACGGCATGCGTCTGGTCGGCATCGTTGCTCCATTCCGCTTGCAAGATACGCTCCGGCGTCGCGTTCATAAAGGCGACGTTGGGGCAGTCGGCGCGATGCACGCTCACCCCGCGTCCGATAGTGACGTAGCCGATAATCGGGTCGCCGGGCACCGGCGAGCAACACTTCGAGAGGCGCACCACCACGTCGTCGACGCCGGAGATCAGCACGCCGCTGCGCTTGCGAACGCCGCGCCGCGCCGTCGTTTTGCGAACGACCTTGGTGAGATCGACGACGTTCTCGGATTTCAGCTCTTCGCGAATGCGATTGACGACCGAGCTCGCCGAGGCGTCGCCGAAGCCTATGGATGCATAGAGATCGGTCGGGCTGCTGAAGTTCATCCTCGCGGCGATGCGCTCGATCAGCGCGCCGCGCGCGAGATCGACGCGGAGATGATTGCGCGCTAGTTCATTGTCGACCGCTTCTTGGCCGGCGAGCACGTTCTCTTCGCGGCGCTCCTTGCGGAACCACTGCTTGATACGGTGCTTCGCGCCGCCGGTCTTGACGATCGAGAGCCAGTCGAGCGACGGGCGCCCGCTCGATTTATTGACGAGAATCTCGCAGATATCGCCATTCTGCAACTGCGAATCGAGCGGCACGATGCGCCCGTTGACCTTCGCACCGACGCAGTGATTTCCGACATCGGTATGGACGCTATAAGCGAAATCGATCGGCGTGCCGCCGGCGGGAACCGAAAAGACGTCGCCGCGCGGTGAGAAAATAAAGACCTGCGAATCGAAGAGATCGAGCTTGAGGCTCTCCATGAAGGTGCGCGAATCGCGCATGTCCTTCTGCCATTCCAAGAGCGCGCGCAGCCACGAGAGTTTGTTCTCGAAGTTGTCGGCCTTGCCGCCCTCTTTATAGCGCCAATGCGCGGCGATACCGTATTCGCAGATGCGATGCATTTCGCGCGTACGAATCTGGATTTCGAGCGGCTCGCCCTGCGGCCCGATCACCGTGGTATGCAGCGATTGGTACATATTGGGCTTCGGCATCGCAATATAATCTTTGAAGCGCCCCGGCAACGGCGTCCATTTCGAATGGACCGCGCCTAACGCTCCGTAGCAATCTTTGACGTTATCGACGAGAATGCGCACTGCGGTAAGATCGTAGATCGTCGAAAAATCGCGACCCTTTTTCATCTTTGAATAGATCGAATAGAAGTGCTTGGGACGGCCGTGAATCTCGGCGTCGATATGCAGTTGTTCGAAATCAGTTTTGAGCGAGGTAATTGCCTCGCGAACGTCCTCTTCGCGGTTCGAGCGCGTCTTATTGACGCGGTCCACGATCCCTTGATAGGCGGTGGGTTCCAGATAGCGCAAGCAGAGATCTTCGATCTCCCACTTGACGCGCCAGATACCGAGGCGGTGAGCGATCGGCGAATAGATATCGAGCGTCTCGCGCGCGATC
>JABEUW010000168.1 GCA_013043945.1 Vulcanimicrobiota bacterium
ATCCTCGCCATGATCTCGTCCACGTCGCGAATGTCCACTTGCTGTTCCGCCAAGCGCGCGACGGCGAGGTTGCCATTTGCGATGACGTAGAGCGCTCGGCGCTCACCATCGACCTAGGCGCCCCCGTCGCAGCAGCGACGGGGGCGCTTTCATTTCCTCAGTCGCTTTCCTCATCTCACCAGGAGGCAGACCCATGCAAGCATCAATCGGAATCGGTATTCTCGGCTGCGGCGTCGTCGGCGGCGGCGTCGCCCAGCGCTTACTGGCAAAAGAGCCACACGTCTACGGCGTCGATCATACCGTCCACGCCATCGCCGTGCGCTCGCTCGCTACCGAGCGTGCCGAGGGAATCCCCCGCTCGTTGCTGATCGATTCGGCGAACGCTCTGCTCGCCGATCATCGTATCGATCTCGTCGTCGAGACGATGGGCGGGACGACGCTCGCTGCGGAATTCGTGGAGCGTGCGCTCGAACGCGGTTGCCACGTCGTTACTGCGAACAAGGCGCTGATCGGTTCGCAGGGGCCACGGCTCCACGCCCTCGCGGCGCGGCGCGGGTTGAGCTTGCGATACGAAGCCGCGGTCGGCGGCGCGCTCCCGATTCTGCGAACGGTCGACGAGGCACTCGCAGGCGATCCCATCGAGAGCTTCGTCGGCGTGCTCAACGGCACGTGCAACGCGATTCTCAGCGCGATGGAGCAGGGTGGAAGCTTCGAAGAAGCGCTCGCCGACGCACAGCGCGCCGGTTTCGCCGAGGCCGATCCCAGCGAGGATATCGACGGCGTCGATAGCGCGCATAAACTCGCCATTCTCGTTCAACGCGCCTTCGGCGCCGCCGCGATTACGCCGCGCCTGCGCTATCGCGGTATCCGCGGGATCGACGGCGATGCGCTGCGCCGCTATAGCAAGCGCGGTTACCGCATGAAACTCCTCGCAGCGGCACGACGCGATGAGGACGGCATCGCGGCGGAGGTCGCTCCGGCGCTCGTGCCTCGCGAGCATCCACTCGGCGCGCTCGAGGGAGCGCAGAATGGCGTCCTGTTACGCGCGCGTGACGCCGGCGAGCTCTACCTCCGCGGCGTCGGCGCGGGACGCCCCGCAACTTCGAGCGCGATTCTCGGCGATATCGCCGACGTGCTGCGTGGCATCGTCGCCCGCACGCAACGCAACGATCGCATCGACGGCTTCGCGCCGATTCTCGACATTCGCCCGATCTTTCCCGACACGCTCGCCATCTGGAACGATGGCTTCCTCACATCTCCGGCGACGCAGCTCGACGCTGCGCACTCATCGTCGGCACACTAACGAAAGGACCATCTCATGTCCGTACCTACCCAAGAAACCCGATCTCGAGGCCTTAATACGCTCGCCCTTCACGCCGCCTTCGACGGCGATCCGAGCACAAAATCTCGCGCGCTCCCGATCTATCAGACCACGTCGTATCGCTTCGACGATACCGCACATGCCGGGCGCCTCTTCGGGCTCGAAGAGTTCGGCAATATTTACACCCGTATCAATAATCCCACCACCGACGTTCTCGAAAAGCGGATCGCCGAACTCGAAGGCGGCGTCGGCGCGCTCGCCGTCGCGAGCGGCCAAGCTGCGGCGATCTACTCCATCCTCAATCTCGCCGGAGCCGGCGACCACATCGTCAGCTCCGCATCACTCTACGGCGGCACCTATAACGCCTTCGCACACACGCTGCAGCGATTCGGCATCACCGTATCGCTCGTCGATTTCTCCGATCTCGCCGCGATCGAGGCAGCGATTCGCCCAACGACGAAGGCGCTCTACGGCGAGAGTATCGGCAATCCGCGCTTAGACGTGCTCGACATTTCCCGCGTCGCAGAAATCGCTCACCGCCATTCGCTACCGCTCATCGTCGACAATACGCTTGCGACGCCGTACCTGCTACGGCCGATCGAGCACGGCGCCGATATCGTCGTCCATTCGGCGACGAAATTTATCGGCGGACACGGCGTAGCGATCGGCGGAATCATCGTCGACGGCGGCCGCTTCGACTGGGCAACGAGTTCGCGTCACCCCGACTTTTCCAGCCCCGACCCGACCTACAACAATATCGAATACGCCGCCGCATTCGGAGCGGCGGCCTATATCGTGAAGGCGCGCGTGCAATTGCTGCGCGATATCGGCGCAGCACTCTCGCCCTTTAATGCCTGGCTGCTGCTGCAGGGGCTCGAGACGCTGGGAGTGCGCATCGAGCGGCATGTCGCCAATGCTACGAAGGTTGCAAAGTATCTCGCCGAGCATCCGCGGGTCGCCTCCGTGCGCTACCCCGGCCTAGAAAGCGATCCTCAGCATCCGCTCGCTCGACGCTATCTTCCGAAGGGTGCGGGAGCGATCGTTACCTTCGACGTGCGCGGTGGTGAGGCTGAAGCTCGCGCGGCGATCGACCGTTTGCAGCTTTTCTCACTGCTCGCCAATGTCGGTGACGCAAAGTCGCTCGCGATCCACCCCGCTTCGACGACGCACCGACAGTTGCGGCCGCAAGAACGGTTGGCGAGCGGAGTTACCGAGAGTACGATTCGGCTCTCCGTCGGCATCGAGGATATCGAGGATATCGTCGCCGACCTCGCGAGCGCTCTAGGATCGTGACCGAACGGACGATAGCGATCGGCGCACTCGAACTCGACGGCGGGCAGATGCTGCCCGCCGTCGAGCAGCGCGTCGCGATCTACGGAGATCCCGCCTGCGGACGCATCGCGCTCGTTCTCCATGCACTCACCGGCGATCATCGTGCCGCGACATGGTGGCCGGGAATCGTCGGCGAGGGCGCACTCCTCGATCCCCGCGAGTACTGCATCGTCGGCATCAATATGCTCGGTTCGTGTTACGGATCGACGCGGGTCCGCGAGCGCATCACCATCGCCGATATCGTGCGCGCGCAGCGCCGCGCACTCGATGAACTCGGCATCGAGCGCATCGATCTCGCGATCGGCGGTTCGATGGGCGGCATGCAAGCACTGCAGTGGGCGCACGACGCTCCCGAGCGCGTTGGACGGGCCGTCATTATCGGTGCGCCGGATCGCACCGGCACGACGGCGATTGCGTTGAATGCGATCCAACGCGATGCACTCGCGCTCGACCCGGTCGCCGGGCTCGGCCTCGCGCGCAAGATCGCGATGCTTTCATACAAAAGCGATGCCCTGCTCTCGCGACGGCACGGACGTCGCCCCGACCGCAACGGCCGAACGGGCTTCGATGTGGAAGGCTTCCTCGATGCACAGGCGGCGAAACTCATCGAGCGCATCGACGCCGAGACCTATCGCACGCTCACGCATGCGATGGATTCCTTCGACCTGCGCGACGCACGGTGGCCGGGAACGACGCCGCCACTCACCTTCGTGGGCATCTCGTCGGATACGCTCTTCCCGGCGCGAGAAGTCCGTGATTCGGCCGAACGCATTGCCTGTGCGGGAATCGATGCGCGCTATCTCGAGTTTCGCAGCGATCACGGCCACGATGCATTTCTCGCCGAGGACGCAGCGCTCGCCCAACTGCTTGCGCGATATATGCGGTACGACATTGTACCCACTGGAGCGACGACGCATTAATCGCTCGACAAAACCCGTGCGGATATATCCGGCCTGACGGCGGTTGTGGACTACATTGCTCGTGATGCCGGAACGGACCCAATGATTGGGCGTTCCAAAGTGCTCCTTTCGGCTTGACAGTCCTACCATGCGGCGCGTATTCTTGCGGAGGATTCCTCGTTAGGTGAGGCGTCCGCACAAAAAATGCCGCTGCCCAGAAAGGTCGAGAGACCCCAATGGGTTGACCAGATCCCGCCGAATCAAGGCGGATTCTAATGCGGCTGAGTTCCTCGGGACTCTACGGTGTGCGGTGCTAAAGCTCGACGGTGAGGGAAAATCCACGGCCGAGCCGTTTGGGATTTCTTGAACTGTCGCTTGCGAGGATGCGTGCGGCAGTTTTTATTTTGAAAGGGGGTGATGTCAAGCCATGGACGATGGGCCTAGTAGAAGCCAACCTTGCAACCGATTCAAGATGACTCAATTTTTTCTGCTGCGTTCGTACGTCGGGCGCGGCCAACCGTAACGCTTTTGAAGGTAATGTGTCATGAAAAAAATCCTGGCATCCCTATTTGGTGCTGCCCTCGCTCGCCTCCGTGGCATGAGCTCGCCCCACAACGACAACCTACGCGCAGGTCACTTCGGTGATCGCGCTCCGTTCGGCGTCTACCGCGCCCTCTTCGGAGGATAGGCCGATGGCGGAACAATTCGAAGCCGCGCATCTCGATGCGATGCACGCGGGCGATATTCGCGGTGCGTTGGGAACCATTGCCAAGAACGACACCGCTTCGCGCAAAGGGCTTTGGGCGAAGCTCGTCGCGTTTGCGGCGATTATTGGTCCGGGCTTGATCGTTATGGTCGGCGATAACGATGCGGGTGCATTCTCAACCTACGCACAGGCGGCTCAAAACTATGGCACGACGCTCCTGTGGACGCTCTTGCTCTTGATTCCAGTGCTCTTCGTGAACCAGGAAATGGTTCTGCGCCTCGGCGCGGTCACACGCGTTGGCCATGCGCGCCTGATCCTCGAGCGCTTTGGCAAGTTTTGGGGTGCCTTCAGCGTCATCGACCTTTTCATTCTTAACGCATTGACAATCGTTACGGAGTTTATCGGGATCAGCCTCGCGCTCGATTACTTCGGTTTACCAAAAATGGCGGGCGTCGCAATCGCCGCGGTGCTCGTGATGCTGGGTGCGGCAACGGGAAATTTCCGGCGGTTCGAACGATTTGCACTGGTGTTGTGCTTCGGCAGCTTGTTGATGCTCCCGGTGCTCCTGATGGTGCATGCACCGATCGGAGAATCTGTACATGATTTCTTCGTTATCGGCATGCCCAAAGGAGCGGATTTGGGTCTCGTTATGATCCTCATCATCGGCATCGTGGGAACGACCGTCGCCCCATGGCAACTTTTCTTCCAGCAAAGCTATGTAATCGATAAGCGGATCACGACTCGGTGGCTCAATTACGAACGTTGGGATCTCGCACTCGGAATCGTTTTCGTTATTCTTGGAGGATTTGCGATATTCTCGTCTACGGCGGGCGCTTTCGCCGGACATAAGGAGTTCGGACACTTTCAAGACACGGGCGCGGTTGCTGCCGGAATCGCGCACTACGCCGGCCGACTTCCCGGCGATTTGTTCGCGCTTGCCCTTATGGATGCCGCGATCATCGGCGCGGCCGCCGTTTCGCTCTCGACTGCGTACGCCCTAGGTGACGTAATGTCGTTGAATCACTCGCTGCATCGTAAGGTTGGCGACGCCCCGGTCTTCTATCTGGTCTACGCCGGTCTGATCGCAATCGCCGCAGCAATCGTGCTCATTCCTGGAAGCCCCCTCGGGCTCCTCACGAACGCGGTGCAGGTGCTCGCGGGGGTGTTGCTCCCGAGCGCAACCGTGTTCTTGCTGCTGCTCTCCAATGACAAGCCGCTGCTCGGCCCGTGGGTAAACACACGTCGCACGAACCTCTTTACGGGCATTGTGATCGCCGCGCTCCTCATGCTCTCGGTCGTGCTCACCGCCGCCACGCTCTTTCCGGCGATCGACGCCATTCAAATTCTCTCGATCCTTGGCGTCGGCGCCTTACTGACAGTCGTCGCGGGTGTATGGATGGCTTTTGCGCCGTCCGATCCAAACGACGACATGGTATACGATCGTTCTATGCGCCACGACTGGCAGATGCCGCCGCTCGCATCGCTTCCCAAGGTGCGCCTAACGCCGCTGAGTCGCGTGTGGCTCATGATCTTACGAGTGTATCTCATATTAGCGGTCGGGCTTGTCGTCTTTCGCGTCGCCGCAATCGCACTGCATAGAGGGTAGGTGACCGACACGCTTTTCACCCCTTCTTCTTGGAGCGCGCACAGTCGCTGCGTCCGCGACCCAAAGTCACTGGCGATCCACGGTGCTTCGGCGACATACGGACAATTGCGGCCGCAAGAACGTTTGGCGAGCGAAAATGGTGAGAGCATGATTCGGCTCCCCGTCGGCGAAGATATCAACAATATTTTCGCCGACCCCCCGCGCGCATAGCACTCATTCTCCACGCGACCAGAGGCAACCATGCGGGCCCGCGAGCACATCGCCGCCGCCGCTCACCTTCGTGGGCATCTCTTCAGATACGCTCTTCCCGGCGCGCGAAGTGCGCGATGCCGCCGAACGCATCGCATGCGCGGGAATCGACGCTCGCTATCTCGAGCTTCGCAGCGATCACGGCCACGATGCCTTCCTCGCCGAGGACGCAGCGCTCGCGAAGTTGTTGACCGCAAACGCATTCGCGCATGCATGTGGTTGCCGCCCCGCAGAGCACCAGCTTTCGCAAGCTCGTTAAGCCCGCATTCACCGGATGAACGCGTAAAGTTGCTGCACGTTCGTGGAGATTTCGCTATACTTAGCAAGTGATTTGCGCTGATGATGTAACGCCAACGTGACGAACCCGACGGGTGAAGCGCAGGACGGCATTCTCAGGCCCGATTTCGACCGTCGTATATTGCTTGAGTTTCGCGGATCAGTTGTCACGTCGGATGCGGGTCTGCTTGCGTATCGCGAACTCGATGATGCACTGGGATTGACTCCGGCAGCCGGTAACCTTCTTGCCGATGCACGCACGGGAAAGAACGGTCGCCACGCGCTCGTCGGTATGTTTCGTCAATCCGTCTTCGGCAGACTTGCGGAATATGAAGATGTGAACGATGCCTTGCGCTTACGCCACGACCCTGCCATGCGCTGGATCATCGGCGGCAAAGCAGCGAAAGGCGCGGGCGCGTCGCCAAGCCAGATGGGGCGGTTCGAAACGAACTGGTTGGCAAAGCCTGAAAACCTCGCAACGCTCACCGCTCTGTCCGGTCATTGGATCGACCGGGTTGCGAAGCGCCGCTCATGCAAGCGCGTCGCGCTTGATATGGATTCAAGCGTCAGCCCAACGCATGGCGAGCAAGAGAAGAGCGTGTGGAACGGGCATTTCGGTTGCACCTGCTTTCATCCGCTCTTCGTGTTCAACCAATTCGGGGATTTGGAGCGATGCGCGCTCAGACCCGGCAACGTGCATAGCGCCGATGGGTGGGAAGACGTTCTCAAGCCGATCGTTGCACGCTACCAAGGAACGGTGGAAAGTATCGCCTTCCGTGGCGACGCAGCCTTCGCGCAGCCGAATATGTACGAGTTCTTGGAAGCCGAAGGCATCGAGTACGCGATCCGCCTTCCCGCAAATCAGATTTTGCAAGCGCGAATCAGCGATCTACTCAAACGACCGGTTGGGCGGCCGCCGCATCATGTCCAACGACTCTACAAGAGCTTTCGCTACAAGGCGGCGAGTTGGTCCCATCCGCGTCGGGTCGTCGCCAAAGTGGAATGGCATCTCGGAGAGTTGTTCCCGCGCGTGGGCTTCATCATTACCAACTTGAGTTCCTCATCGAAAAATATCGTCCGGTTTTACAACCAGCGCGGGACGTGTGAGCAATGGATCAAAGAAGGCAAAGGGGCCATCAAGTGGACGCGCCTTTCGTGTCGCTCGTTCAACGCAAACGCCGTGCGCCTGCAGCTTCATGCGCTCGCCTACAATCTCGGGAACTTTTTGCGGACGCTCGCGATACCCGAAGCGCTTGAAAAGTGGTCGCTCACGAGTCTGCGCGAGAAACTGATCAAGATCGGTGCAAAGGTTGTCAGCCACGGTCGCTACGTCGCGTTCCAAATGGCCGAGGTTGCGATCTCACGGCAATTGTTCGCAGCGATCATGCAGCGCATTGCCGCTTTGCGATCTCCTCCAATAGCAACGGCAACATGAGCACCCCGGCCACGGTGAACGCCGGGAAAACGACGGGAGAGCTGCGCCCTTTTGCGCACCCAATCGGCTTTTTCGGCGCTCGGCGGCGCATACGTCTGTCTCTCGCGCCCCAAACGAGGTCCAAACCTCGAATTACATCGCCGGGCCGCGCTCCGCAAGCAGGACGATCGGCAGTCTGGGCTAAAAAGGCTTGTCCATATGGGGAATACCCGCTAAACAGCATCGAATACGCCCCTTCCGTCCTTCCGTTGGGTTATACGAATATACGCGCCCGTGACTTAGCCCCATTTGTCAGGCCGCTTCGAATTGTGGCTGAATTTTGCTCCAAATCTGATTACCACCGCTATTATCGGTCTAACTATGGACTACACGTCCTTGGGTAAAAAATGATCCTAGCTTCGGCGGCGCTTGCCTACCAAATCTTCGCCCATGCGCGCACGTATTGGGGTGAGCAAGTATACCCACCCCGCATCAATTATAGCGTTCGGATCAGCGTTCACGATAAGGCCGGTAGACGAGTGGAGAACTTTCGCTCGGCCTTCGATGCACGCAACGGGCACATCTGGGTCGACGCTGTCAGCGACTACGAACGCGCCCACCCTGCTCAGGGGCGAGGTGTCAGTTTTTGTTTTGTGGCGAGTGGTTCGATGACTATTCCTTCGCCATTCATGACGAACAACTTACCGCCGATGCAACCACCGTGTGGACCACCCCTTCACCCGGCACCAAATCAAGATTTCATCGGCGTGCCGGTACTCGCTCCGAACTATTCGTTTTCGCTCGGGGATGCCAAACTCGGCAAGGTGAGGGGAGCACTCGACTCCGCGCAGATCGTGCGCCAGATTCGCGCGGAGTTTCACGACCAGCTTCAACGTCGGCCGCCAACACCAGTGCAAGTGCATGGGTCGCAGTTGCACGTGATCACGACGGTCGTTGCTTACGCTCGGCGTTACATCATCACGCTGGCCGGTGAAGACATGATCGGCACGCACCGGTGTTATCACCTGGTGTTGCGTCCTATACACATAAACGGGCGCTACCGCTTGCGCGATCTCTGGATCGATACCACGACCTATGCCACGATTCGAGCGCGTATCGCGTTGAATTTCGTCACCGGCCCGGGCACCCATATTCCATGGACGATCGATTTCGCCGATATCCATGGAGCACGCTATATCTCCTCCGAGCGTGCGGACGCTCCGTATCGCTACGCTGGGCGCGTGTACGATCGCGTCACGATTCGCTTTGTCAACGTGCATACGCGGAAGAAACGGATGCCGATTCGCTTGCCCTTCGCCACCTATCTCACATTACGCGAGCCGGACTAGCGTCACCAATTGCCTACGCCGAGGGTTTCGGAGCGGCCCTGACCCGATCAGGACGACTAATCGCCCATGATCCGCGGGAGCGGGGCATCGTCGAAGAGCGTCGCGCGGCGCATGTAGCCGCGCAGGATCGTCGTCGAACGATGCCCCGTCACGGCTTGCAAGCTGACCTCGGC